>CAMFIY010000013.1 GCA_945952575.1 uncultured Leucobacter sp. | reverse complement strand
CCTCGAGCGGCGCGGGGGTCAGGTCGACGACACCGAAGTCGCTCGACGCCGCCTCCCCCAGTGAGGTGCGGCCGCGTCCGCGGCGATCGTGCTTGCGATCCTTCAGGCGGCGGATGCGCTCGAGCACCCGGCCGTAGGCGATGTCGAAGGCCGAGTACTTGTCACTCCCGGCCGATTCCGCGCGGATCACCGGGCCGGGGCCGATGACGGTGATCTCGACCCGGTCCCCGTTCTGCGGGCTGCGATCGGTCAGCCGGGAGACTCGGACCTCGAAGGACTGCGCCTTCGGCAGCAGGGTGGCGACCTTGTCGGTCTTGGAACCCACATAGTTCTCGAAGCGATCGGTGACGCCGATGCCGCGACCGCGGATTTGCACTTCCATGGTGACCTCCCTGGGTTCAGGCGGGTGGCCCTGCAGCGCACCTTCACGCCTTCATCGAACCTTACCCCTCAGCGCCCGTCGGCCTCCACTCCGTGACGTGATTCCTCGTCATCTTCCAGACACTTCTCCGCCTTTTCCGACCGGAGGCACAGCCGGGGCGCCCAGGGCCGGCCACGGCGGCTCCCGCTCCGGCGCTCCGCGTGCGTCCCCGGAACCGCGCACCCCGCCGCTCCGACGCTCGACGCCGCACAACGCCGCCACGGCGATGACGCGCGCACCGGCCGCCTCGAGCACGCGGACCGCCGCATCGGCCGTCGCCCCCGTCGTCACGATGTCGTCGACCAGCACGACCTCCCGGCCGCGCAGCGTCCGGACGGCGCCGGGCCGCACCTCGAGCAGCGCGGCGTTTCGCCTTCGCTCCTCGGCTCCGAGGCCCACCTGCGAGCGTCGGCCGGGTCGTGCTCGGAGCCCGTTCGGCAGCAGCACGGCATCCGCACCGCCCTCGCGCAACGCGCGCCGCACGATCAGTTCGACGTGCCGATACCCGCGCTCCCGCACCCGCGAGGCTCGGGACGGGGCGGTGACCAGGAGGGGCGGAGCCGGCCCGCGCGCGCAGCTCACGGCCGCGCTCAGCGGGCCCGCGAGCAGCGCGCCCAGCTGCGGCGCGAACCCGGTGCGCCCGTCATGCTTGCACGCGAGCAGCAGGGCACGCGGCGGTCCCGCGTACGGGCCCGCCACGCACACGGGCACCCCAGACGCGGTGCGCCCCCGGCGAACGCGGCCCCGGGCTCGGCGCAGCTCGGCCGCGCAGTCCGCGCAGCAGTCCTCGTCCGGTGCGCCGCACACCGCGCACTGCGTGGGCCAGAGGAGGCCGAGGAGGCCGCGCACGAGAATGAGGATCCGCATGGCTTCAGCCTGGCCGAGCCGGGACTCGGGAACGGCGGATCCCGCACATCTGTGGAGAACTCACCGCATCGTCCGGAATCGCTGCCTTGTGAGCGCAGAAGCCGATCGAGGCGCCTCCTCGCTCAGCCGGTGCGGACGATGAGCTTCACCTCGTCGCTCTGCCATTGCCAGCCGCTGCCCTGCGGCGCGTAGAGGCGCCCGGAGCGGTCGAGCACCCGGATCAGCGTGCGGCTCCCGCCGCCGCTCACCGCGATCGCATTCGCCACCGATCCCGCGTCGATCGGCAGGTCTCCGAGTGGGCCGACGGTGACCTTGACCCCGGTCTCGAGACGGCTCAGCGCGACCAGCCGGGTTTCATCCACCCAGTCGAGGTCGACCGGCTGGCCCAGCGTGATCAGCTGCTCGACGGTGGCGTTCACGATCGCCGTGGGGCGGGAGTCCTCGTCGCGCACGATCGCGGCGACGAGGACGACGGTGGTGTCCGAATCCTCTTTCATCAGCATCGCGATCCGGTTTCCGCCCGGCGAGACCCGCACCGCGAGCGGCAGGCGGCCGGCGAGATCCGGCATCTTCAGCCAGGAGAGCTCGCTGCCGGGCTGCTGGACCAGGATCCGCCTCGGCTCCGAGCTCGCGTAGCTCCACACGTAGCCGAAGCGGTCCAGGCTCGGCTCATAGACGCCCTTCCGCAGGTCGAGCTTCACGATGTCCTTCTCGGAGACCCAGCTCACCGCGGAACCGTCGGAGTCGGCATGTCTGACGGCAGCGCTCTCGCGATCCGCGGCGAGCGCCACGGCGTTCGGATGGATACGCGCGATCCGGCTCCCGACTCCCGGCAGCGGCTCCACCTCGCCGCCGCTCAGCTCGCCGAGCTTCCCCTTGCGCAGCACGGTCGTCACGAGATTCTCGGTGTTGCGCGTGTGATTGTCCGGCACCAGCACGGAGTCGGAGTCCACGACGGATCCGTTCACCGAGACTTCGAAGTCCGTCACACCCGGTACCGACTGCAGGCTGGCCGCGATCTGCTGCCGCACGAGGTCCCTCGTGGCCGCGTTCGAGGTCAGCAGATCCGGCGAGAACTCGATGCGTGCGGTGCCGCCGTTGACCGGCACCGCGTTCGAACTGAGGGTCGTACCGCTCGGAAACGCGGTTCGCATCGCCTTGGCGTCGACCTCGCTCGGGCCGGCCAGCAGGCCGCCGAGCACCTGGGTGCTGAGCGTCGACCCGGTGAGGTACCAGCGCGGCTCGGCGACGAGCCGATTGTCGGGCGTGAGGAAGTAGAGCTGCACCTTCGTCCGCACCGCCGAGAAGCGCGAGTGGTCGATGATCACGCCGTTGGGAGCCGAGGAGATCCTCCACTGCCCGTCTACCTGCTCGAACTCGAATCGCATGGTCGTGGCGGCGGGGCCGGGCTGCAACGGGGTCAGCACCCCGCTCCTGTCCACCGTCGCGAGCCCGCTGACCGAGAGCTCGCCCACCCGCTCGCTCGCCTGCTTGTAGGACTGCGTGCCCTCGTCGACGTACACGCCGTCGTCCGGATCCCACGTGCCCGCGTAGTCGGGGGTCAGGAACTCCCGCGCCACCTGGTAGTCGTTGACGCTCGAGAGCGCCGCGCCGATGAAGCCGCGGACGATCTGCTCCTGGTTCGCGTTCTTCGTGGGCCCTCCCGGGTTGAACTGCACCGGCTGCTCGCCCTGATTGAGATCCTGCAGGCCTTCCTGAACCGGGCCGCTTCCGGGCACGGCCTGGCAGGCCGTCAGCGCGAAGGCGGCTGCCAGCACCGCGGCCAGGAGGCCGGTCCGGATCCCGCGCCGTCCGCGCTCCGCCGCCCTCCCCCGCGCCGCCGCCCGCCGCGTCTCGGGTTCCTGCATCCGCTCGCTCATCTCCGCAGCTCCCTGCCCAGTCGGCGCCCGGTGCGCCGGAGCCAGCCTCCGGCGGTCTCCACCGCCTCGCGATCGGGCGTCACGTCCTCGGGCGCGAGCGGGATCGGCGACACGAAGGATCCGCCGCCCGGCCTGCGCGGGAGCGTGAGCCGGAAGTTGGATCCCTCGCCGAGCCGCGACCACGCCTCGAGAACTCCGCCGTGCACCGCCGCGTCCTCCTGCGCGATCGCAAGCCCGAGACCCGTGCCGCCGAGGGTGCGCTTGCGCGAGGGGTCCGCCCGCCAGAACCGGTCGAAGACGTGGGCCAGGTGCTCGGAGCTCAGTCCGATGCCCCAGTCGCGCACCCCGATGGCGATCGCGGACTCGCTCGAATCGATCGTCACGTGCACCGGTCTCCCCTCGCCGTGCTCGATCGCGTTGCCGACGAGGTTCGAGACGATGCGGCGGATGCGCCGCGCGTCCACGTCGACCGGGCTGAACCCGCCGGCCGTGTGCACCTCGATCGTGCTCTCCGTGAGCGGTCTCAGGGAATCGACGACCTCGTTCGTGAGCGTGACCAGGTTGGTCGGCTCGGTCTGGATCACGACGCTGCCGGCGTCGTAGCGCGAGATCTCGAGCAGATCGCCGAGCAGGGATTCGAACCGGTCTATCTGATCGCCGAGCACCTCGATCGCGCGAGCCTGCGTGGAGTCGGGCTCGTGCTCCTGCGCGCGCAGCACCTCGCTCGCGAGCCGCACCGTGGTCAGCGGCGTGCGCAGCTCGTGCGAGACGTCGGAGACGAAGCGCTGCTGCATCTCGGAGAGCCGGTCGAGCTCGTCGATCCTGGCCTGCAGGGTGTCGGCCATGTCGTTGAAGTTCAGTGAGAGCTGGTCGAAGTGCTCGTCGTTCTGCAACGGCATGCGCGCGCCGTGATCGCCGGCTGCCAGCCGGCGGCTGGTGTTCGCCGCCACTCGGATCGGGCGGAAGACCGTGTTCGAGATCACCCAGACGAGCACGCCGATCAGCAGCATCAGGAAGATCGCAGTGAGGGCGAGCGTACGGGTGATGAAGCCGAGCGTGCGCTCGGTGTCGCTCAGGTTGTACCCGATGAAGAGGTCGTACGTTCCGGCTATCGAGGGGAAGACGACGGTCGAGGCGACGACGATGCCCGGCGCTTGAGCGCCCGAGTCGTCGGTCAGCGTGACCGCTTGCCAGTACTGGGGCGCGTCGCCGTCCTCCACCGCCTCCGAGAGCTCCGCGCTGACGACGTCGACCAGCTGCGGCAGCGTGCTCGAGGAGGCCGGGGCGTCCGGGGCCGCGGTCTGGCCGGGTCGCCGGCGCATATAGATCAGCTGGCTCGCCGAGGTGTCCTGCACCGTCCGCAGCACCGAGGCCGAAAGCGCGAGCAGCGCACCGCGATTGCTCGCGTCGGAGGCGTCGATCGTGGCCTGCGCCGCGAGTGTCGCACGCGCCGAGTCCTGCAGCACCTGCTCGCGACGCGCAGAGTAGAGGTCGTCGCCGACGCTGGTCAGGATGAAGGTGCCCGAGATCAGGATCATGAAGCCGGTGACGATGCCGGTGATCGTCATCGTGCGCAGTTTCAGCGAGCGCTTCCAGCGCGCTCGCACCGGCCCCAGCACCGGCTGGCTGAACCGCACCCAGCCGAGCCAGATGCGGCGCAGCCGCAGGCTGAATGCGGATCGTCCGTTCCGTTCGGACACGGCTCAGGGGGTGTCGGCGGCGGGCGCCGTCGCCGCGGTCTCTCCGGTCGCCGGACTCGCATCACCGTCGTCCTCCGCGGTGGCCCCCGCGCGGTATCCGACGCCGCGCACCGTGGAGACGATCACGGGATGATCGGGATCGAGCTCGATCTTGGCGCGCAGCCGCTGGACGTGCACGTTGACGAGCCGGGTGTCGGCCTTGTACTGGTAGCCCCACACGCGCTCGAGCAGGACCTCCCGCGTGAAGACCTGCTGCGGTTTGCGCGCCAGGATCGCGAGGAGGTCGAACTCGAGCGGTGTCAGCGGGATCACCCGGGATCCGCGCCGCACCTCGTGCGCGGAGACGTCGATCCGCAGGTCGCCGACCCGCAGCTCCTCCGCGATCTCCTGCTGCGGTTCGCGCAGCCTGGCCCGCACGCGGGCGATCAGCTCGGCCGGGTTGAAGGGCTTCATCACGTAGTCGTCGGCACCGGCTTCGAGGCCTGCGACGACGTCGGTCGTGTCGGTCCGCGCTGTCAGCATGATGATCGGCACACCCGATTCGGCGCGGATGCGCGCGCAGACCTCGATGCCGTCGATCCCGGGCAGCATGAGATCGAGCAGGATGAGATCCGGCCGGATCTGGCGGAACGCCTCGAGCGCCTCGGCGCCGTCGGCGGAGTGCTCGGTGAGGAAGCCCTCGCCCTGCAGCACGATTCCGAGCATCTCGGCCAACGCCCGATCGTCGTCGACGATGAGAATCCTCGCACTCATG
Organism: uncultured Leucobacter sp.; assembly: GCA_945952575.1. Classification (GTDB taxonomy): domain Bacteria; phylum Actinomycetota; class Actinomycetes; order Actinomycetales; family Microbacteriaceae; genus Leucobacter. Next base: position 12,117 of record CAMFIY010000013.1, on the reverse strand, counting down.
CTCTGATAGTAGCCGGTCGCAGGGAGAATCCTGTGAAGGCGCCGAGCCCGAGCCGGGATCGAACCGGGACCGGTACGGCTCAGTAGTGGTCGAAGTATCCCGGCAGCAGATCCCACGGCTCGCGGCCGAGGTACTCGCACACGGCGCGGTAGACGCAGTGACCCACGAAGAGCGCCCGATGCTCGGCGTCGTCCTGGTGCAGGCCGCCGGCGCGCTGGATCGGCATGCGGTAGAGCGTGATCGTCCGGGCGGAGCGGTCGACGGAGTAGAAGAGCGGCTGCTGGCTCTCGTCAGGGCTTCCGGCGGCATCGGATCCGTGCCCGGCGGATCCGCGATCCGGGGATCCCGGGCGCCCTCGCCCGCCGTCTCCCGAGCCGGACGGGCTGCCCAGCGGCACCGTCGCGAAGCCGATGTTCACGCCGCTGAGCTCATCGCCGAGATGCTGCTGCAGGACCTCGAGCGCCGCGCGGGCGTCGATCTCGAACCGCGCCACCCGCGCATCCGGGTTCACGAGGGACGGCCCGGTGATCGAGGAGCGGATCGGCCGCCGTCCGTGCCGCCGGGCGCCGGAGCCCGGCTGGGGGCGCCGCAACTGTCTAGCCATGCTCCCACCCTAATCAGTCGGGACGGACCCCGGTGACTCCGCTGCGGGCCCGAACGCGGGATCAGCGCGGGTAGACCGTCACGGCGCCGCCGCGCTCGACCGGGGTGAGCACGGGGTATCCCGCGATGTCGCCGTTCCGCGCGATCGACACGCCGGCGTGGATCGGCGCGTCGCTCGTGATACGGGCGTCCGTCTCAGCGAGCACGGCGACCGCAGCGCCCGCCGGCACGCGGTAGCTCTGTTCCGCCGTGCCGGATCCCGACACCCTCACGTTCGCCACGCCCTCACCCGTGTTCACCAGGACGAGCCGGCCGCCCGAGGCGACCGCGGCGGCGACCTCGGTATCCGCCGAGAGCTCGGGTGCGGGTGCGAACCACGCCGCATCCATGTCCGGCCCCGCGAGCGCCGCGCTCATCACGCCGCCGACGATCGGCACATCGGCGTCGATCACGACGGCGTTCGCCTTCACCGGCCACTCCTTGACGGTCAGCTGGCCGACCTTCTCGCCGCTGAGCTCCAGGGTGCCGAGAGCCTTGCTCGTGCCGTCGCCGAACACGGCCCGGACGGTCGCAGTGCCCGAGGCGCGACTCGTCGAGAGGGCGCGCACGAGCACCTGCGACGCGTCGCCGTCGCCGATGTCGTTCGGACGCTGACCGGCATCCGTGAGGTTGACGATGCCCGGGATCACGAGCGATGTGCTCGGCTCGAGCTGACGCGTCACCACATCCACCGCGAAGGAATGCAGTCCGTCGACCTGCCCCACTCCGAGCGAGGCCGTCACGGTGGCGCCCGTGCTGACCACTCGCACGGCCAGGCTCTCGCGCTCCGGCGCATAGCCGTTGAGCGAGACGATCCGCTCGCTGCCCGCGGGCACCAGCACGCCGCTGGTCTGCGCGGAGGCGACCTCGCCGTTCTCGTCGAAGACGGTCAGCTGGACGGTCGCCGGCTTCCCGCCCGGGTTGACGAGATTCACCGTGGTCGAGGTGCCCACGGCCGTCGAGCCGCCCACGAGCCACTGCTCGTTCACCGGCTCGGCGCAGCTCTGCGCGGTGAGCCCGCGCAGCGCGTCCGTCTCGACGTGCTGCACCTGCGCCGCGGCGAACGGCTGGTCTCCGGCGGCTTCCAGCACCGTGGGCGGAGTGCCGCCGGAGGTCTCGCGCTCGAGCGTGCGCTGCGCCGTGCTCACGCCGGACCGCAGGATCGTCGAGGTGCCCGAAGGCACGGCCACACCCGGATGGCGCTCGTCCGCGCCGAGCTCGGCGAAGGATCCTGCGCAGACGAAGCTTCGATCACCGCCTTGGCTGGTGTCCGCCTGCAGGGAGACCGGTTCGCGGGTCACGCCGGGCAGCGGGGCGGCGCCGACCAGCACAGCGGTCGTGGCGGCGACGCCGACGATGAGCACGCCGGTCACCGCGCGCACGCCTCCGCGCAGGGCGCGGTTCGTGTTCCCGCTCATCGCTCATCCCCCTTCGCCTCGGGCGCTTCGCGCGGTTCGGGATCGGGATCCGCCTCCGCCTCGGGCTCCGCAGTCGTCGCCGGAGCCGATCCCGTCTCCGCGGCAGCCGCGGGCTGCTCGGGCGAGGACGCGTCTCGTTCGCGCGCGTTCCGCGACGAGCCCGCCGGTTCGGGGACCGGAACGGCGCCCCTTCCGCTCCGCCGGCGCTCGGGGCGCTCGACGACCTCGCCGGTCGGGAGGGCGAGCAGCACCATCCCGAGCAGCACGATGAGCTGGATCCACCAGACGGTCCGACCGCTCAGCGTGGTCCCTTCCAGAACCTTCGCCGTGCTGGCGGCTTGCTCGCTGCGCGAATCCACATCGCCCTGCAGCCGCCACAGCAGGCCGTGATCGGTCTGACCGGCGCTGACGAGCGCGGTGCTCTGGTCGAACGAGGCCTGGAGCAGCGCGTGCTCCGTGCCGCCGCCGGCCGAGAGCAGCACGAAGCCGACACCATGGTCGGCGAGCGCGGAACGCAGCGCTTCGTCGTCGCCCGTACTCGCCAGTCGGCCGACGAGCCCGGCGATCCAGCGGTCCTGCTCGGTCGCTTCCGGGCTCCGGTCCGCGGTGCGCAGCAGGTCGAGGCGCACGCCCGATCCCGTGACCAGTTCGGCACGCACCGCCCGCTCGCCGACCGGCGTCAGCACGAGGGTGTGCAGCTCCGGGTCGGCGGCCCCCGCCGCCTGCACGATCGCGGGCATCTGCGCCTCGCCCGAGCGCAGATCGGTCTGTCCCAGCACGAGGCGTACCGCGAGCGGCGCGACCGCGACGAGCGCCGCGACGAGCGCCACCGAGACGATCGGGGCGGCGGCGCGCGCGAGCACCGTGCAGCCGACCGCCGCGAGACCGAGCACCCCGATCCAGTAGAGCGCGAGGCCGGACCCCGTCCACACCGCGACCGAGTCGGGCCCCTCGCTGACGAGACGCAACTGCGCGGCCGCGAGCGCGGTGAACAGGCCGAGCCCGCCGAGCAGGGCGTTCAGGATCATGACGAACACCCGCCCGGTGAAGAGGCCGAGCGCGGCGAGCAGCACGATCGGGAGGAGGAGTACCCCGACGAGCAGGGTCGCCGGGGCGTCGCCGAGGCCCAGCATGTCGAGGATCGGCCCCCAGCCGGCGAGGCCGAACTCGGGGAAGCCGAGCATCGAGTGCCACACGGTGCCGGGGCGGAACGCCGGGGTCAGGCCCGGATCGAGCACCAGGTTCAGCGGCGGCTGGCCGATCAGCGACACCAGTTTGGGGGCGAAGAGCACGAGCGGGGCGATCGCCGTGGTGAGTACGCGCGTGATCCCGCGAACCGAGCTGGCGAGGCCGACGACGAAGAGCACGAGTGCCGCGGGGATCAGGATCGGGGCGCACGCCAGCACCACCGCCGCGAGCAGCGAAGCCGCGCCGGCCCAGCTCCACGACTCGCGGCAGCGCGAGGCCGCGAGCAGGAGCCACGGCAGCGCGACGGCGACGAGGATCGTCGGCAGCCGGCCGTCGCCGAGCGAGCTGAGCAGGACGGGGCTGAGCGCCCAGCCGAGGCCGAGGAGCGCACGCCCCGCCTTCGACTCCGTGAGCTGCGCCGCCCAGACCCAGCCGCCGAGACTCGCGAGCGGGATCGCGAGCAGGAGCAGGAGGACGACGGCGTGCGAGGGGTTCCAGAAGGTGAGGCTGCCGAGCATCGCGAGCACCCAGGCGAAGGGATCCGCGGGCACGCCGTTCTGGGTGAGGGTGTTCCGCCAGAGCTCGCCGATGGGACTGAGGGGTGCGAGCGCGCCACCGCTCAGGCTGGTGCGCGGGATCGCCCACCACAGCGTCGCCACGGCGATCACGGCCGCGGCGACGAGGACGGCGAGACCGCCGGTCGAGACGAAGTGGAGTTCCGGGGCGCGACGCCCCTGAGCCGCCAGGATCGCCTCCCGGTCGATCATCCGGGTGGTGCGCACCGTCTTCGGGTCGACGCGGAGCGGGCGCACCGAGGCCCATCCCGCCGTGTTGACCGCCCGGATCCTGCGCCGCGAGGCGAGGATGGCGCCGGGAGTGAAGAAGACCCGCATGGCCGAGGTGAACTCGCCGAGCATCTGGCCCGGCTGTTCGCGGATCAGCGACCAGAAGACGCGCGCGATCGCGACGAGCGGCAGGCCCAGCCAGAGGAAGAAGGCGATGCCGGCGGGCGCGTAGGCGATGCGTCGGTGCAGATGCGCGGCCCGGCCCTGGCGGTGCGCCGTCCTGAGCACCGCACGCGAGCGGTCGATCCGGGGGCCGGCGACGCCCGAGCGCGCGAAGCGGACGCGGGACGCGGGGGCGACGACGACCCGGTAGCCCGCGAGCCGCGCGCGCACGCTCAGGTCGAGTCCGTCGTCGAACACGGGCAGGGCGGGATTGAAGCCGCCCAATCGCTCCCATGCGTCGCGGCGGACCAGCATGCCGACCGGGCCGACGCCCAGCACATCCTGCAGGTGGTCGTACTGCTGCTGGTCGAGCTCCTGCCGCCGCAGCAGCCAGCGCTCGCCGCTTCTCGTGAGGCTCTGGCCGAGTTCGATGATCCGCTCCGGATGATCCCAGTCGACCAGCTTGGGGCCGGCGAGGGCCACCGAGGGCGCGCGCTGGACGGTCTCGAGGATCCGCTCGAGGGCATCCGCTTCGGGCGCCGAGTCCTCGGTGAGCAGCCAGAGCCACTCCTGGATGAGTTCGCTCGTGTCGGCCGACTCACCGGTACCCGGTCGGCCGGCCTCCCCCGTCGGCGTCGAGGCGTCGCCCGGGATCGCCGCGATGGCGCGCTTCACGGCCTCGCCGAAGGGCAGTGCGCCGTCCGCCGTGACCACCCGCTCGGGCGCCGCGCCCGCCAATTGCGTCGCGAGTCGCTCCCCGCCACCGGCCGCGACTGCGACGAGCCGGTCCGGCCGTCTGGTCTGCTCGCTCAGTGCGGTGAGGGTCTGATCCAGCCACTCCCCGCCTTTCCGGGCGACGAGGACGGCGGTGACGATTGTGCGCATAACACGCCCAGCCTAGGAGCGGGTCCGGGGATCCCCGGCGCGACTTGCCGCGTTCAGACGCTTCACAGCGTCGCGAGGGACCCGCGCGGTGGCGCGAGGACCAGCCGCGACCACACGCGAGGCGTGTGGTCCTGAGCGTCTCGTCGCCGTCAGATGGCTTCGCGACGGAGCTTGCGGCGCTCGCGCTCGGAGAGCCCGCCCCAGATGCCGAAGCGCTCGTCGTTGGCGAGCGCATAGTCGAGGCATTCGCTGCGCACCTCGCAGCCGTCGCAGATCCGCTTGGCTTCGCGGGTGCTGCCGCCCTTCTCGGGGAAGAACGCCTCGGGATCGGTCTGCGCGCACAGTGCGTCGGCCTGCCAGGCCAGCGGGTTGTCGTCCTCGCTGCGGCGCACTCCGGGAACACCGAGGAAGACGGGGTCGACGAACCAGTTGCTCGGCACCTGAGGGTTCGGGAGCTGCTGCGTCATCGCTTGCGGCCCTCCTCTCCGGTTACCGGCCGGATCGGTGATCCTGGCTTCGAGACACGTCTGCGCCTGCAGACAATTACACCGTTGTGATTCACTCAAGTCAAGCCGGGATTGTAAAGCTTCAATATTTACTTGAGGGTTTGCGACACGCCCCTCACCCCGCGAATCGCCCTCTCAGGAGTGACGGGACCACGCATCGGCGACCGTCGCGATGAACGCCTCGCCGCATCCGCTCAATTCGATCGGCTCTCCGGCCGAGATGTACAGCGATTGACCGCGGCCGACGCTGGCGACCTCGTCGAACTCGGCGGCCGGCCGCTCGACCCGCACCCGGCCGGAGGTCACGATGAGCACGAGCGGATACGCGGCCAGGATCTCCAGGCTCTCCGCGCGATCCGCATCCGCCACCACCGGCGACCGCCCGCCGTCGACCTCGGGTTCGCCGGGTTCGCGCAGCCGGGCGCGCATGAGCAGGAAGTCGGGCACGCCCGGCTCCCAGATCATCAGGCCGGGCGCCGCCTCGCGCGCCGGGATCCGCGGGTCGTCCAACTCGCCGAAGTCGACGATGCGCAACAGTTCGGCCGAGTCGATGTGCTTCTCGGTGAAACCGGCGCGGAGCACGTTGTCCGAGGCGGCCATCACCTCGACCGCGATGCCGCTCAGGTAGGCGTGCACCTGCCGGGCGCCGAGGTAGATCGCCTGCCCGGGCTCGAGCCGCACGAGATGGAGCAGCAACGAGACGAGCACGCCCGGGTCCTCCGGGTAGGCGACCGTGAGCTGCCGCAGCACCGCCAGGCGATGGCGGTCGATCCGCCCGTCTCGTCCCGCACCGGGCCGCTGCACCGCCTCCGCGATCGCCTGGACCGCGGCTCTCGCATCAGCTCCGCCGCCGAGCGCCCAGGCGAGGTAGGCCTCGCGTCGGCTCTGCGCCGACCGTACGGGTCGATCGGCCGCACCGCTGCCCGCGGGGAGGTCGTCGCCTCCGGAAACGCACAGGCCGGCCGCGTGCGCGAGCGCCTCGCCGCCGACGCCCTCCCCGGCGAGCTCGGCGAGGGCCACCAGTTCGCGACCCGCATCCCTGATGCCCCGGAACCCGCTCAGGGCCGAGACCTCGCTCAGCGCGACCAGCAGCTCGGGCTTGTGATTCGGATCCCCGTAGTTGCGCTCCCGGGCGTCACGCGGCACCCCCGCGGCCTCCTCCGCGGCGAAGCCGGCCTCGGCCTGCGTCTTATCGGGATGGACCTGCAGAGACAGCGGCGCGCCGATCGCGAGCACCTTGAGCAGGAACGGCAGCTGATCCCCGTCGACGCCGTAGCGTTCGGGATCGCTCCGGATCAGATCGATCAGCGTGCGCGCCCCCGGCACCGCCTTCGCCACGGTCGCCGGGTCGCCCGGATGCGCGCCCAGCCAGAGCTCGGCCTGCGGCTCGCCGGTCGGGCTCGTGCCGAGAAGCTCCGGCAGGGCGTCAGGAGAGCCCCAGGCGTAGGCCCGCGGCGTGTTCTCGATGAAGATCAACATGGCAATCAACCGATACCATACCGACTATGGCCGAGAGCAGGACGAGACTGGGCGTGAGCGCCTGGGCGATCATCGTCTTCACCTTCACCCTGGGCGCCAACGCGGTGCGCAATCTGCTCGGGCTCGCACCCTACTTCGTGCTGGCGGGGGTGCTTCTCGTCGTCAGCGTGGTCGTCTTCGTCCGGGTGCGCCCCCCGCGCTTCCGCTGGTACCGCCTGCCCGCCCCGCTCTACTGGTTCCTGGGCTGGGCGACGCTCTCGCTGATCTGGTCCGCGTATCGCTTCGAGAGCGCGCTCGGCGTCCTCGCGCAGCTCGCGACCACGGCGATCGCGGTGTCGCTCGCGTTCGTGCTCACCTGGCACGAGCTGCTGCGCGCGCTCGCGGCCGCGCTGCGCTACATCATCGGCCTGTCCTTCCTCTTCGAGCTGTGGGTGGCGATCTTCGTGCGGCATCCGCTGATGCCGTGGTGGCTCGAGCAGCCGGAGGGGGAGACCCTCAAGATCCTCTTCTGGAGCCGCGACCTGCTCTTCGCGGGAGGCCCGATCCAGGGCATCGTCGCGAGCTCGGTGATATTCGGCTTCATCGGCCTCCTGGGCCTGATCGTGTTCGGGATCCAGCTGCGCGCCTCCCTCGTCCGGCCGGTCGCCGGCTGGTTCTGGGTGGGGATGGCCCTGCTCACGCTCGTGCTCACGCGGAGCGCCACCGTCTGGGTCGCGCTCGCCGCGGTCGTGCTCGCCCTGCTGTTCGCGCTCTGGGCGCGCCGGCGCGGGCCCGAGCGCCGAGCGCCGCTCTATCTCACCGCGGGGATCGCGATCGCGATCGCCGCAGCGCTCGCGACGTTCGCCCGCGGATTCGTCTTCGGCCTGCTCGGCAAGAGCAGCGACCTCACCGGTCGCGCCGACACCTGGGAGAAGGTCTGGCAGCTCGTGGAGCAGCGGCCCGTGGTCGGCTGGGGCTGGGTCAGCTACTGGCCCACGTGGGTAGCGCCGTTCAAGGGGCTCGACACCAAGGCCGGCCTGCCCGTTCCGAGCGCCCACAACGCCTGGCTCGACGTGTGGTTCCAGCTCGGGATCATCGGCGTGCTGGTCTTCGCCCCGCTCGTCGTCCTGACCCTGTGGCGCACCTGGTTCCGAGCGGTCGACCAGCCCCGCCGCGGGCCGGGCCCCGCACTCCCCTACGCCACGTCCGCGCTCTGGCCCTGGCTCGTGATGGTCGCCCTCCTCGTGCAGTCGATCACCGAGAGCCGGATCCTGATCGAGGGCGAGTTCCTGCTGCTGGTGATCATCGCGGTGAAGACCCGCTTCGACTTCGAGCTGCCCGCGCTCGACACGGAACCGACGAAGCTGCCCTGGCGCAAGGTCCCCATCCCCCGCACCGGGCGCGGGTGAACGCGTCGGCGGCACGGCTCCAGCGGCTTCGCGAGACCGCTCGGCTGGAGCGCACCACCATGCTCGAACAGCGCGGGCGCTCAGGCGAGGACCCCGCGGTGAGCATCGCGACGATCCCGAGCGTCGACGAGCTGGTGGTGCGCGAACTGCGCGACGACCTGCTCGACGAACGCGGCCAGCAGGCGGAGTTCCTGCTGGCCCGGCTCGCGAGTCGCAGCTCGGCCGCGGACGCGGGCGAGCATCGCAGCAACGCGGATCGCGTCGAGTTCGAGCTGCTGCGCGAGATCGCCGCGGCCTACCCCGAACTCACGCCGGCGGTCTGGGAGGCCGCGGGGCGGCTCCACCCGACGTCCTGAGCGCGTTCGCACCGGTCTCGCGCCCTTCGGATAGGCCCGGCGCCTCACCCCTGCACCCGCCAGCATGAGCCGTGTTGACGACATCGAGTGAAATGTTCGCGATATTCACTGCGGGTAGAGCAAAACCACTCGTGTTCACGGTGCGGGATGCCGGTCCGCGGTGCGGGGTCCGGGTCCGCGGGGCGGGATCCGGTCCAGGACCCGGGGTCCGGGGTCAGAGGATCCCGGGCAGCTTGTTGGCGAACATCGAGAGCGCCGAGCCGATCGCCATATGCATGTCCAGGTACTGATAGGTGCCGAGGCGGCCACCGAAGAGCACCCGCGGCTCGACCTCGGTGCGGGCGCGGTAGGCGAGCAGCCGGGCGCGGTCCTCGGGCGTGTTCACCGGATAGTACGGCTCGTCCTCGCGCTCCGCGAAGCGGGAAAATTCGCGCATGATCACGGTCTTGTCGGCCGGATAGTCGCGCTCGGGATGGAAGTGGCGGAACTCGTGGATCCGCGTGTAGGGCACATCCGATCCGGCGTAGTTCATCACGCTGGTGCCCTGGAAGTCGCCGACGGGCAGCACCTCCTGCTCGAAGTCGAGCGTGCGCCAGCCGAGCTCGCCCTCGGCATAGTCGAAGTAGCGATCCACCGGGCCGGTGTAGACGACCGGGATCCGCCCCACGACCGCCTGCCGGTTCAGCGGCTGCGACGCGTCGAAGAAGTCGGTGCTCAGCCGCACCTCGATGTTCGGATGGTCCGCCATCCGCTCGAGCCAGGCGGTGTAGCCGTCGGTCGGCAGCCCCTCGTGGGTGTCGTTGAAGTAGCGGTTGTCGTAGGTGTAGCGGACCGGGAGTCGGCTGATCACCTCGGCAGGCAGCTCGGTCGTGGGGGTCTGCCACTGCTTCGCCGTGTAGTCGCGGATGAACGCCTCGTAAAGCGGGCGCCCGATCAGCGAGATCCCCTTCTCCTCGAGGTTCCTGGCCGACTTCGTGTCGAACTCGCCGGCCTGCTCGGCGATCAGCGCGCGCGCGGCGCCCGGCCCGTGCGCCGAGCGGAAGAACTGGTTGATCGTGCCCAGGTTGATGGGCAGCGGATAGACCTCGCCGCGGTAGTTCGAGTAGACCTTGTGGACGTAGCTCGTAAAAGTGGTGAAGCGGTTCACGTACTCCCACACGGTCTCGTTCGAGGTATGGAAGAGGTGGGCGCCGTAGCGGTGCACCTCGATGCCGGTCTCGGGTTCCGCTTCGCTGTAGGCGTTGCCGCCGATGTGCGGGCGGCGGTCGATCACGACGACGCGCTTGCCGAGCTCGTCGGCCGCGCGCTCGGCGATCGTCAGGCCGAAGAATCCGCTCCCGACGACGAGGAGATCGATGCCGGCGAGCGCGTCTGCGGGGGTGTGATCCATGGCCGCAAGTCTACGGGGCGGGCACTGGGCACCGCCTGCGCGGCCACTGGTGCGGGATACGGGCGAAGCCATAGGCTTGGCTCAGGATCCACCGCGAACGAAGGGGCCCGCGATGAGCTCAGGCAAGGTTGCGCATACGGTCGGCATGCTCGCCGCGGGGGTGGTCGCCGGCGGCCTCGTGCTCGCCGCATGGGCACTCGCGCCGAAGGCCGAGCCCGAGCCGGTGCTCGAGGCTCAGGCCGCGATCGATCCGGTCGGCCGCTGGGAATTCGTGGACTCGTCCAACGACCAGGCGTTCGTGGAGTTCACCGAATACGGCACGTGGTTCGGATCCGACGGCTGCAATGGCACGGGCGCCGCATGGAGCGCTGACGGCAGCACGCTGAAGATGAGCAATGACGGCGTGCAGACGCTGATCTGGTGCGACAACGCCGTGCTCCCCACCGGCGCGACGCTCGACGGCACGCTCACCGAATCCGGCGACCTGACCCTCGCGAACGACACCGGCGCCACCGTGACGCTCACCCGCACGGGCGACAGCACGGCGACGCTCGAGGGCGGATCCTGGGTCGTCCCAGCTGACCACGACGCCACCGCGGGCGCGGGCGGGGATACCGCGCCCGCGGAACCCGTCGGACAGCCGTCGATCTCGTTCGCGGACGACGGTACCTGGAGCGGGACGGACGGCTGCAACCGGATGCGCGGAAGCTGGACCTGGGAGCGCCTCGGCGCCGACGACGTCGCCCCGGGCTTCGGTGCGACGCTGAGCATCGGCGACGACACCGTGTCGACGAAGATGGCCTGCGAACACCCCTCCACCTTCCCCATGGAACTCACCGCGGGACGCCTCTTCGCCCTGCTCGGACCGGACACGCTCGTGCTCGAGGACCCCGCTGCGGCGGGCCTTCCGTCGGCCACGACCTACCTGACGCGCACCGCGACCGAGGCCGGATAGAGCCGGAAGCCGAGCCCGCACCGGGCCGGTGCCCGAGTCGGAAACGGCTGAGCCGGTGACGGCGGATCTGGCTGAAGCGCGTCGCCTCAGCGCCGGAGTAGGACCCGCTTCACGAGGCTCGCAAGCTGCTGGCGAGCGGTCCTGAACTCGTTCGACGTGTCGCGATAGCGGATCTCGAGCTTCTCGAGCTTGTACCTCAGGTCGGTCGCGTCCTCCGCGATGGCGGGCGCGAGCTCCGCAAGCGCTCGCCGGACCTCGTCGAACGAGAACGCCCGCTCGAGGTCGGCGGGCTCGCCGCGGACCACCTCGGCGACCACGCGGAAGAGGTAGAGGTAGAGGGACATCAGGAACGACTCGTAGTCGCCGCCCGGCCCGGTATCCTCGCCCTCGCGGGGGAACGACCGCAGTTGCTCGAACGCGGCCCGGCTGCCCCATTCCGGGAATTCCAGCGCGCGGTCCGGATGCCCGATCCCGGCGTAGAAGAACGGGATCTTGTCGTTCCAGGCGAGCGTCACCGACGGGATGCCGAACGAGTAGGCGATGATCGAGGAGTGCATCCGGATGGCGGCGATCGCGTCGAAGCCCGCCACCGTCTCGACCACTTCGCGCGTCGTATGCGGGTAGACGGCCTGGCCTTCGGGCAGGCCCAGCCGATCGGCCAGGATGCGCAGCGTGATGTTGTCGTCGCTGCTGCCGTTCGTGTAGAAGACCGAGGGGATGCCCGCGCGGTCGAGCATCTCGCGCAGGTCTCTCAGATACGCGAACGCATCCGACTCCGCCCAGTCGCGGCCGTTCGCACGGAAGAGACCGGCGCGCACCACGTTGATGCCGACGCGGTACTCCGCCCGCCTCGGCTCGATGGCGTAGACCCACTTGGACCACACCGCGGGGTGGCTGACGCGCTCGAACCAGCCGCTGCTCGAGTAACTGCCGAATCCCTCCAGGTTCTGAGACAACGGGCTC
>CAMFIY010000012.1 GCA_945952575.1 uncultured Leucobacter sp. | reverse complement strand
GAGTGTTCACTTTTCAAGCGCCGCTACTGTCCAGTTTTCGAGCGCCGTCGACAGCACCAGCACGGCATGCACGGTCGACGCCGGCATGCCCAGCTTCCCGCCGATCTGCACAGGCCCGAGCCGGCGCCGCCACCGAGCCTGCACGATCCGTTTCACGACCTCCGGGGGCGTTCTCGTGGGCATCGAATGCGGGCGGCTCGAACGATCCACCATCCCAGCAGTGCCCTCGTCCCGGTACCGGGCGGCCCACTTCCGTGCCGTGACCGGCGAGACCATGAACATTCTCGCGGCGACCATCACCGGCCACCGGTCCTCGACGATCAGGCGCGCCAGCCGGAGACGAGCGCGAGGCGTCAGGGCAGCGTTAGCTTCTGAGGGGCTTCGCCCCTTCGTGGTGGTGGAGAGTATCCCAGCGTGGTCGCCTCTTGTCGGCTTGCGTCGCAGGGGTGGAAGCTGGGCGGTGCCGGTCGCGGACACGTCGGCCCCCTATGGTGCTGTCGAGCCCGAGCGTTAGCTTGACGTGGAGGACTGCCACGGGAACCGTGGATTGTTGCTTCGAGCACGCGTACTAGAGTCCAACTTCTCCTTGTCCTCCCCGCGGCCGGTGTGGTCATCGGCAGGGAAGGAAGGCGAGGTCATGGATATCGTGCATGAACGCGCGGCGGGGATCGATATCTCCAAGCGTGACGCGAAGGTCGCGGTGAGGGTTCCGGGTAGACGTGCCGGTACGTTCGAGACGACGGTGACGACGTGGGGTGCGACGATGTCGCAGATCCTGGACCTGGTCGACTACCTGGCCGGCCAGCGGGTCACCACGGTCGTGATGGAAGCGACCAGCGACTACTGGAAGCCGTTCTACTACGTCATGGAAGACGAGTTGCCGGTGATGCTGGTCAACGCGAAGCAGGCCCGCAACATCCCGGGACGCAAGACCGATGTGTCGGATGCGGCGTGGTTGGCGCAGTTGGCCGCGCATGGGCTGTTGCGCGGCTCGCTGGTGCCGCCGGAACCGATCCGGCAGCTGAGGGATCTGACCAGGGCGCGCACCCTCGCCACCCGGGACCGGACTCGCGTCGAACAACGGCTGGAGAAGTTCCTCGAGTCCAGCGGAATCAAACTGTCCGGGGTGATCTCCGACCTCACCGGAGTATCGGGCAGGCTGATGCTCCGTGCCCTCGCCGATGGGGAGCGCGATCCGGTCGTGCTCGCGGACCTTGCGAAGGGCGTGATGCGACACAAGATCCCGCAACTGCAGGACGCACTGGTCGGCAGGTTCACCGAGCATCACGCGTTCATGGTGCGCCAGTACCTGGCCCAGATCGAGCAGCATGACGCGCTGATCGACCAGCTCACCGCACGCATCGAGGAGGCGATCTCGCCCTTTCGCGCCGCCCGGGACGTCCTCGTGACGACCCCGGGCGTCTCCGTCCTCGTCGCCGACGTGATCATCGCCGAGACCGGCGCGGACATGACAGCGTTCGATACCGCCGCACATCTCGCGTCCTGGGCTGGTGTCTGTCCGGGTCAGAACGAGTCCGCCGGGCGGATGAAGTCTTCACACACCACCCACGGGAACAAGTACCTCAAGGGCGCGCTCGGGGTCGCAGCACTGTCGGTATCGCGTTCGAAGGGCACGTCCTCGCCGCCCGCTACCGCAGGCTGGTCCTTCGTCGAGGCAAGCTCCGCGCGCTCGTCGCGCTCGAGCACGGCATCCTCGTCGCCGTCTGGCACATGCTCCGAAACGGTGAAGCCTATGAAGAACTCGGCGCCGACTTCTACACCAAACGCGACCCGCAACGCGCCCGCGCACGCGCCATCCGCGACCTCGAAGCCCTCGGCTACCAGGTCGTCATCACCCCAGTCGCCGCCTGAGGTCACCTTCTACTCTCGTACTAGCGTGGGACACGAAGGCCTCCTGGTTTGCGTGAAGCGGTTCCTTAGAAAGCTCCACTTCACAACCGGAGGCCTTCACCCATCAGCAGCTCAACCGCGATTCACGCAACAACCTCCCTGGACATCACATCTAGGCGAGAGTTACGGCGCAACCGGGCGGCGTGTCCGAGCGTTCTACAGCGCGGCGATGAGCCCCGGAAGGTCCGATATCCGGTCGAAGATCATCGTGCGCTCGCCCGCGAGCCGCTCGGCGGAGGTCAGCCCGGCATACGCGAACACGCGCATCCCCGCTGCGCGTGCCGCGCGCACACCGAACACGCTGTCCTCGACGACGACGCAGTCGGCCGGTGCGACGCCCATCCTCTTCGCCGCCCACAGGTAGACGTCCGGCTCGGGCTTGCCGCGCTCGACGTCCTCCGCACTGAAGATCCTCCCGTCGAAGTGCGACAGCAGGCCGGTGGCGTGGAGGGATTTCCGGATGCGGGCGTGGCCGCTGTTGGAGGCCACGCACGTGGGCAGGGAAAGCTCCGCCAGGCTCTCATGGATGCCGGGAACGGCCCGCAGCTCGGTGCGGAACGCCTCGGCGTACCAGGCGCGGTACGGGTGCTCCCAGCCCGGTTCGAGCGGCCGCCCGAGCATTTCGGCGACGCCCGCACGGTAGACCTCCGACGAAGCGCCAACGAACCGCTCCAGGATCTCGTCGAGCGACACCTCGCACCCGAGGTCCGCCAGCACCCGCCGGCCGACACGGGCGGCCAGCAGCTCGCTGTCGACGAGCACGCCGTCGCAGTCGAAGATCACGAGCTCGGGCGCTCGGGCGACCGCCACGCTACTTCCCGATCCCCTCGGCGAGGCCGCGGACGAAGAACCGCTGGGCCGCGAAGAAGAAGACGATCATCGGGATCGACGCGAGGGTCATGCCGGCGAAGATCATAGGGTAGTTCGTCGACAGCTTGGAGGCGAGGTTCGCGAGACCGACCGGGAGCGTCATGGTGTCCGTGCTGCTGACGAAGATGAACGCGAACAGGTACTCGTTCCACGCGAACAGGCATTGCAGGATGACGGCGGACACGACGATCGGCATCGACATCGGAAGCGTCAGCCTCCAGAACTGCTGCGCGCGGGTGCATCCGTCCAGTCGCGCCGCCTCGTCGACCTCGTGGGGCAGGTCCACCATGTACGAGCGGATGAGGAAAGTCGTGAACGGGATCCGGAACGCGGTGTAGAGGATGGTCAGACCGAGCAGCGAGTCGTAGATGCCGAGACCCTGCAGGATGCGCAGCAGGGGGATCAGCGCGACCGTCGGTGCGAGCATCATCCCGCCGACGATGAGGAACAGCACCGTGCGCGAGAACGGGATCGTCAGCTTCGTCAGCCCGAACGCCGCCCACGCGCTGATCAAGGTTGTGGCGATGATCGACGCGACCGTGACGATCACGCTGTTCCACATGTACTGGCCGACGCCGAGGTTCCACGCGTCCACGTAGTTCCTCCAGAACAGCGTGGTGGGCAGCCCGAAGGGGTCGGCCAGGAACTGCTGGTTGACCTTGAGGCTGCTCAGGAGCATCCAGAACAGGGGGACGATGACGATCAGCGCCATCACGAGGAGGACCCCCCAGATGATCAGGCGCAGGAGAATGCCGGCGAAGCCGAGCTTTGACACAGGGCGGTTGTCGGTCGCGGTCACCATTCGACTCTCCTCCGACGCGAGATCCACAGCTGGACGACCGCGAGCACGGTCGTGATGACGAACACGACCGTGGCGATCGCCGCCGCGTAGCCGAACTCGTTGTTGATGAAGCCGGCGTGGTAGAGCCAGGTGCCGAGCACCTGACTGCTGTTGTTCGGCCCGCCCGCGGTCATGACCATCACCTCGTTGAACACCTGGAAGGCGCCCGTCACCGTGACGATGATCAGGAGCGTGCTCATCTCCCGCACGAGCGGCGTGGTGATGTGCCAGATGCGGCTGAGCGGTCCCACCCCGTCGAGGTCGGCGGCGTCGTACAGCTCGCGCGGGATGCGCTGGATCGCGACGGAGTACAGCAACGTCGTGTACCCGAAGCTCTGCCACTGGCTCATCACGATGATCGCCCAGATCGCGCTCGACTCCTGGCCGAGCCACGCCTGCGCGTACTGCCCGAGGCCGACGACGCGGAGGAATTCATTGAGCAGCCCGGTCTGCGGCTGGTAGATGAAGTAGAAGAGGAGGCCAGCGACGGTGAGAGAGATCGCTGAGGGGATGAAGTAGATGGCGCGGAGGATGCCGCCGTGCTTTCGCACGTAAGTCTCGACGAGGGCCGCGAGCACGAGCGCGCCGGCGACCTGGAAGATCAGCGAGGCAACGGCGTAGGCCGTGTTGTTGAACAGCGATCGCCAGAAAATTGGGTCGTTCGCGGCCTGCAGGTAGTTGGAGGCGCCGACGAACTCGGGAACAGGCTTGAAGACCGACCACTGGAAGAAGCTCAGGTAGATGTTCTGCAGCAGCGGGTAGTAGACGAAGACGGCGATCAGCGCGAGCCCCGGGATCACCCAGAGGAACGATCGCCAGCCGCCGATCGCCCGGAGGGGCGATCGGCGGCCGACGGGGCGTTGTCCCCGCCTGGCGCCAGCACTCTTCGGAGTGATCAGCGCCTCAGTGGCGGTGACGTGGCTCACAGGCGGGCTCCGATCACTTAGATCCGGCAGCCGCCTGCTGCACGGACTTCATGACGCTCTCCGGCGTGCCGGTGCCGCCCACGAGCGACTCCCCACCGGCGAGGTAGGCCTGTGCCACCTGCGGCGCCGTGACCGTGTCGAGCCAGATGGCGAGGCTCGATGCCTTGCCGAGCTTGTCCATGGCCTCGACGATCTGGGGCTGCGTCGTCGCAGTGTCGAGAGAGTCCTTCACGGGGCTGGGGTAGCCGCTCATGAGATCGGGCATCTTCGACGCACCCTCTTTGGACACGATGAACTTCAGGAACGCGACGGCAAGTGCTGGGTTCTTGGACTTCGGGTTCACCATGAACAGGTCGGGTGCGCCTTCGAGGGAGCCCGTGTCACCCTTAGCGTCGCTGGCGGCGGGCAGCTGGAACAAGCTGAATCCGTCCTTGTCGAGCTGGGTGTCTTTGAGTAGCCCGATCTCGAGCGACTCGAGGTACATCATCGCAGACTTGTCAGAGCCGAAGGCGACCTGCGCGTCGGTGTGGTCGATGCCGTTGGCCGTAGTGCCCGTGGTTGTGCACTGGTCGACCAGTTCCTTGAACTGCTCGAGCGCCTTCACGTAGCCGGGGTCGGTGAACGATCCCTTGTCCGACGAATAGTCCTTCGCGAGCGTGTCGGCGGGCACGTTGTACGCGTTCAGTTGCGTGACGTAGTGGAGTGCCGGCCACCCGTTCTTGTTCCCGAAGTTGACGGGGGTGATGCCCTTCGCCTTCAGGGTCTTGCACGTGCTCAGGAGTTCCTCGAACGTCGTGGGCACCGTCAGGCCGTTGTCCGCGAAGATCTTCTTGTTGTACATCATGAACTTCGCGTCGAGGTCGATCGGAACCCCATAGTTCTTACCGTTGTACTCACCGGCGCCGACGGCCGAAGGGACCAGCGACTCGTTCCACGCCGTGTCCTTGCCGATGACGGAGGTCAGATCGAGTGCGAGACCCGCATCGACGAACTGCTTCGCGTAGGACCCGGGCCACGAGAAGTAGATGTCCGGGATGCTGTTGGAGGACGCCAGCACCTTGATCTTGTCCTTGTAGCCCTGGTCCGACTCCTGCTGCACGTTCACGGTGACGCCGGGGTGCGCCTTCTCGAACTCCTTGGCGAGTTCGGGGAAGTACTTCGACACGCTCGGGTCGGAGAACTTGTTGACCATCGAGATCGTGCCGCTGTAGTCGACCTTGCTCAGGTCCGCGGTATTGCTGCCGTTCCCTGTGGACTGCGCCGCGCAGCCGCTGAGAAGTAGCACCGCACCGACGACCCCCGCAAGGACCTTCGTCTGCCGTGATGCCCTCATGTTCGCACTCACCTCTCTGTGTCACGTGCGCCGCTCGCCGCGGTCAGAGGCAGTCTAAACACGGGTTGAGACCGGTGTCAATCACGTCGCGGTAACGATCAGGATTCGAGGAACGGGCCGCACGGCGCCGTGTTGTGCCGCATCCGACGGGCCCTCAATGCTCGCCATACACGGTGCGAGCCGCGGAATCACGCCCATTTCGCTGGAGTTGACGATCAGTCCTCCGACCACTCATACTGTTGTCCGACAATATGCGCGTAGCGCTGACGCCGACGGAAGGACCCACCGCATGCTCAACTTCGACGCCGAGAGATTCATCCGCATCCAGAGCGGAGCGCTCGACCTCGCCGGCCCGCTCCAGGAGCTCGTCGACGCCCTCCTGGCACAGGGGGCGAAGAACCTGTTCTTCCTCGGTGCAGGCGGCGCGGGCAAGCTCATGGAACCGGCCGCCCAGCTCCTCACCCGCAGCTGTGAGTTCCCGGTCCACCTCGAGAACGCGGCCGAACTGGTGGCGATGGGCTCGTCGAACCTCGGACCGGGATCGATCGTCGTCATCCCGTCGCTGTCGGGCACGACGCGCGAAGCGGTGGCGGTCCTCGAGTTCGCGCAACAGCGCGGTGCGAAGGTGATCGGCCTCACGGCCCACGAGGCCTCGCCCGTCGCCCGGCAGGCCGACTTCACGTTCACCGCGTTCGCGGAGGACGACACGTCGTCGGAGTCGTTCTATCTCCAGTCGCTCGTCATCGCCCTGTCGATCCTGCACCGGCTCGGCCGCTATGACGGGTTCGAGTCGACGCTGGCGCAGCTACGCACGCTGCCGGAGACCCTCGTCGCCGTCAAGGAGGCGTTCGAGGAGACCGCCGCGCAGATCGCCCGCGACATCCAGCACGACGACTACCACGTCGTGACCGCCGCCGGCCCCGCATGGACGGAGGCCTGGTACTACGGGACCTGCATCCTGGAGGAGATGCAGTGGATCCGCACGCGCCCCGTACACGCTTCCGACTTCTTCCACGGCACGCTGGAGCTCGTGGAGGCCGGCGTCAGCGTCCTCGTCTTCAAGGGCGAGGATGCCTCCCGCCCACTCGTCGAGCGCGTCGAGCGGTGGCTCCCCTCGGTGACGGATCGGATGACGGTCATCGACACCGCAGCGTTCGCCCTGCCGGGCATCTCGCCTGAGGTCCGCGCGCTGATCCCGCACGTGCTCATCGCGACCGTGCTGGAGCGGGTGAGCGCCCACCTCGAGGTGCTGCGCGACCATCCGCTGACGACCCGTCGCTACTACCGCCGCATCGACTACTGACGGTGGTGGCGGCGGTGGTCAGCAATGCCCGCGTGGCGGTGGTCGGCGACAATACGGTCGACCGCTACCTCGGAGGCCCCGAGTACGTCGGCGGGAACGCGCTGAACGTCGCGGTGCAGCTGCGCCTCCAGGGCGTCACGGCCACGTACTTCGGCGCGGTCGGCGCCGATGCAGACGGCCGGGAGATCGCGGGCGCGCTCCGCCGCCACGGTGTGGGGACCACGGGGCTCGTGACCGCAGACGGCCCGACCGCGGTCACTGAGATCCGGGTGACGCCCGAGGGCGACCGCGTGTTCGTGCGCGAGGACTTCGGCGTCACCGCCGACTACCGGCCGTCGGATGCGGAGCTCGCCCTCATCGCCGGGCACGACTGGGTCCACATCGGGATGCTCCCCCGGGCTGCCGAAGCCGTGACGAGGCTGCGTGCGGTGGCCCCCGGCATCCGGATCAGCCAGGACTGCGCGGTGTCCTCCGGGTACGCCGGGCTCGACGTCGCGTTCTGCTCGACGGGGGAAGACATCGCCGCCGCGCGGCGCGCGGCTGACGATGCGCTGTCCGCAGGCGCCGCGCTGGCAGTCGTCACGCGCGGCGCGGCGGGGGCGTTCGCGTCGGACGGCCGCCGCAGCTGGCGATGCGCCGCTCTGCCCGTCGATGTCGTCGACACCACGGGCGCCGGCGACAGCTTCATCGCGGGCTTCATCGCCGCGCGGCTGGCGCGCACTCCTGTGCGCGGCGCGCTCGAGGCCGGCGCCCGCGTGGCTGCGCGCACGTGCGGGCACCTGGGCGGATTCCCCCAGTGACGACAGGACGGGGATGCGCGAAGCGGTGCGCTCGCCTCAGGATGCGAGGATGAGGGGATGAGGAAGCGCCGCGGCCGTACCGTGCGGGAGAGCCGATGACGTCGCCGCGCAGCGCGTCGGCAGGCGGCCGCGCGTCCACCTCCTCGCTGCGCGATGACATCGCGAAGCTGATCGCCGACGACGGACTCGCGCCCGGCGACCGCCTCCCCACCGAAGCGCGACTCGCGGAGCGCTTCGGTGTGGCGCGCTCCACGGTTCGGGAGGCCTTGAAACGACTCGAGGAAGAGGGTCTGGTCGACGCCGTGCAGGGCAAGGGCCGCTTCGTCTCGGCGATCGCCGCGGCGATCGTGGAGCGCCCGATCACCCGCTACGAGGGTGTCACGGAGATGCTCACGCGACTCGGCTACGCGGTCACGACGTCCGTGTTCTCGGTCGGCGAGGTCGAGGCGGACGCCTCGCAGGCCGAGGCTCTGCAGGTCGCCCCCGGGACACCGCTGATCCGTCTCGCGCGTCTGCGGTACGGCGACGATGAGCCGCTCGTGTTCAGCGTGGACCACGTGCTGCGGGATGCCCTGCCGGGTCCCATCGCCCACCGCGACTGGTCGGAGCCGCTGACCGATGCGCTCGAGGCGTATGGTCAGCAGGTGACGTCATCTGTCGCGCGCATCAGTGCGGTGGACCTGCCCTTCGAGATCGCACGCAGACACCGCCTCAGCGGCCTCGGCCCATGGCTGCTGGTCACGGAGACCTGTCTCACCCGGACGGGCCGGCGCATCCTGCTCGCCGAGGACTACCACCGTGGCGCGGCCATCGGATTCAACGTGCGTCGGCAGCGCTGACCGGCGTCCTCGCGGCTGCGACCGATTCGCGCGGGATGAACGTCGTCGGGATGGACTCCACTACGACGTCGCCGTCGTCTCCTGCGATCCGCGCGAACGCGTGTTGCGCCGCCGCCCGACCGAGCTCGAGCATCGGCTGCGCGATCATCGTCAGCGGGGGCTCCATGACGCTCGCCCACGAGCTGTCATCGAAGCCGATCACCGAGACGTCGCGCGGGTGCGCGAGCCCCGCGGCGCGGATCGCGCGAAGCGTGCCGACCATCGCATCGGTCTCTGTGGTGAGCACCGCTGTGGCCGGATCCGGGAGGGCGAGCATCTCCCCCACGGCCCCCACCGTCACCTCTTCGTTGTGTTCGCAATGCGTCACGAGCTCCGGATCGAACGGGATGCCGGCCTCGTCGAGCGCGTCGAGGTAGCCGCGGAGGCGCTCCGCCTCGCTCCACAGCCAGCTCTCCGCCAGAGCCAGCAGCCGGCGGCGGTCGCCGGCGCGCTCGCGCGAGGCAGGCCCCCACACGAAGGCGATCCTGCGGTGCCCGAGCTCGACGAAGCGCCGGACGGCGTCGTGCGCCGACTCCCGGTTGTTGATGACGACGGCGTCGAGATCCAGCCCGCGCACCTTGCGGTCGATGAGGACGATCGGGATGCGGCGACTCATCGCCTCGAGGATGTGCGAGGTCTCGTTGGGCTGCAGCGCCGCCGACGCGATGATCATCGCATCCACCTGCTTGTCGATGAGCACGCCGACGGCGGAGCGCTCCTTCGCGAGCTTCTCGTCCGTGCTCAGGACGATCGCCGTGTAGTCGGTCGCATCGCACGCGTCCGCGATGCCGCGCATCACGCCGGCGAAGAACGGGTTGCTGATGTCGGCGACGACGACGCCGATCGTCTGCGTGATCCCTGTCGTCATACTGCGCGCGAGGCTGTTGGGCCGGTAGCGCAGCTTCTCCGCGGCCGCGAGCACCCGCGCCCGCGCCGCCGGGCTGACCGCGCCGTAGTTCCCGAGGGTCCGCGCGGCGGTCGCCTTGCCGACGCCCGCCTCCGCGGCCACCTCTGCGACGGTGGGAGACGAGACCGATCGAGACCTCTGCGACGGTTTCGCGTCCCCGTCGTGACGAGCTGCCATCTCGCCAATTTACCCGACGGCGGGAGAGTCGACCCCCGCCTCGACGTGCGCCCGCGCCTCGTGCGGGGTGGGGCGGCCGTGGCCGAACGCGCCGTCGATGAAGCACTGCTCCGCCGCGAACGACGACCCTGCCCGCAGCGCCGCGTCGATCGCTCCGGCGGAGGGGATGACGCCCTTCCGCCAACCCGAGGCGAGGAGCGATACGACGACCGCTGCCAGCAGGGCGTCGCCGCATCCCATCGTGTCCGCGATCGGACGGTCGCCGGCGAGGGGGACCGCCTCCACACGATGCAGGTCGGCGCCGTCGAACAGCAGGGCACCCTCGGCGCCGCGGGTGCCGAGGGCCAGACCCGCACCCTTCGCCACGACGGCGCGAAGCAGTGCGCCCGTGTCATCCTCGTCGAGGTGCGAGCACGACAGGAGCGCCAGGTCGAGGTGCGGTGCCAGCCCGTCCAGATATTGCGGCGACCGGAACTCGTCCTCGCTGGACAGGTCGTACGTCACCAGGACATCCAGGCCGTCCAGCAGGGGGATCTGCGTCTCCGATGCGGAGTACACGCTGGAGTGGACGAGGTCGAAGCCTGCGACGTAGCGCAGGTCCTCGCGGGAGAGGAGGATCGGTTCACGGACGGTGACGCCACCGTCGTTGCCCCCGCGGAAGACCCTGTCGCCGTCGACGACCTCGACCATCGCGATGCCGGTCTCCCCGTCGCGCTCGACGCAGCGCGAGACGTCCAGCCCGATGGCGGCGAGTTCGGATCGGAGGAAGTCGCCTGACCCGTCCGATCCGAACGCGCCGAGATATGCCGCGTCGATCCCCAGCTCATGGGCGAACACCGCGAAGTTCACGCAGTTTCCGCCCGGGTAGTCGATCCGTCGGTCGATGAACCGATCGATGACGTTGTCACCGAATCCGAGAACCTTCACGGCAGAGACCATCAGTACTCGACGACGCGGTAGTAGCGGCGGACGTCCAGACGGTGGTTCCGGACCAGCTCGAGGTGTGTGCTCAGGCGGCTCGCCGCGGTGCCGATGACGAGCGGCGAGACCAGCGCACGGAACGCCGGGTCGAAGCCTTCAAGGGCGTAGTCCGCCGTGTCGAAGACGGTCACGTCGTCGGAGTAGAGCTCGACGAAGCCGCGGACGCGATCCATGAGCGGACGCGTCTCGTCCTCGCCGAAGAACAGGAGGGTCGTGGTGTCCTTCTCGATGAGCTCGAGCGAGCCGTGGAAGAACTCCGCCGCGTGCACCCGCGTCGTGTGCAACCACTGACATTCCTCCAGCACGCACATCGAGTACAGGTAGGCATAGCCCCACACGTTGCCCGATCCGACGACGAAGAGGTACTCGACGTCCTTGTGCTTGTTGGCGAAGACGGACGCCTTGGAGTCGGACTTCTTGGCGACGTCGACCAGAAGGGACGGCAGCAACGCGAGCTGGTCGGCGAACCGCTCGTACTCCGCGAACTCGCCGCGCGCGTTCAGGAGCCCGGTCACGAGCAGCAGCAACTGGATGTCGTACGAGTGGGCGCTGGAGAGGAACACGTGGTCGAGCGCGGCGGCGAAGGGGCTCTCGGCCTCCCCCGTGAAGCCGACGGTGACAGCCCCCTGCGCCTTCGCCCACTCGATCGCCTTATTGACGTCGGGGGTGGAGCCGGTGGCCGACACGAACACGGCGAGCGAACCCTCGCCGAAAGCGGTGTCGGGCACAAGGACGAACTCCTGCGCGATCGCCGCGGTGCCCGGCAGGGTCGACTTCGTCTGCAGGAGCAGCGCGTAGGGCATCATCTCGGCGTACGAGCCGCCGGCGCCGAGGAAGTAGACGTTCTTCACGCCGTCTCCCAGCTGGGCGACCAGCGCCTCGATCTCGGGCCGGAGCGCCACCGCGCTCGACAGCTGGGACGTGAATTCTTCCTCGTTGAACTTGAGCACGACTGCGATCTCCTTCTGGCTCTGAATCGAGGTGATACCGGTATCACCTCGATCATGCTGACATACGTCGCTGCCATGGTCAAGACGGCTCGAGACGAGCGGCCGGGACCGCGACCGACCCTCGCACGATGAGCTCCTGCTCGAGGACGCGGACCTGCGGACCCTCCGCCGCGCCGCCGATGCGGCGGAGCAGGATGCCGGCGGCCTCGGCGCCGATCGCGTGCATCGGCTGCGCCATCACGGTGATCCCGGGCTCGACGAGCCCCGTCCAATCGGCGTCGTCGAACGCGACGAGCGACACGTCTTCAGGGATCCGCAGCCCGAGGTCCCGACACGCCCGGTACACCGCCAGGGCGATCAGGCTGTCGGACGCGACGATCGCCGTGACGCGGGCGCCGCCGGCGAGGAGTTCGACGGCCACGGGCTCGACGTCCTCGCGGGGTGCACCCAGGCGCACCACCGCGCCCTGCTCGGCACCGGCGTCGCGCATCGCCTGCTCGAACCCCGCGACCCGATCGGCGACCGACGAGATCGAGAGGACATCCCCGCGCCGGTACCCGCCGGGATGCTCGAGCGTCGACAGGAACGCGATGCGCCGATGCCCCGCATCCGTCAGCAGACGGGTCAGCACCCTCGCGCCGCGCCTGTTGTCGGCGATCACCGCATCCGCGTCGAGCTCGGGCACCGTACGGTCGAACAGCACGAACGGGCGGCCGGAGGCGACGACCGCGCGCAGAGCATCGCCGTTCCTCGAAGAGGCCGGAGCGATGAGCAGCCCGTCGACGCGCTTGTCGAGTTGGACGCCGATCGCCTTCGCCTCGAGCGCACGGGCCTCGTCGGAGTTCGACAGGATGAGCTCGTACCCCGCGGCGTCGGCCGCATCGGATGCGCCGCGGGTCGCCTGCGCGAAGAACGGGTTCTGGATGTCGCCGACCACCATGCCGATCGTGTTCGAGCGCCCGGTGGACATCATCCGCGCGACGGCGTTCGGCCGGTATCCGAGCTGCGCCGCCATCCGACGCACCCGCTCGCGCACTTCTGCGCGCACCGCGCCGTAGTCGCCCAGCGCGCGGGCCGCGGTGGCCTTCGAGACCTGCGCCGCGACCGCGACATCACGGAGAGTGACCTCGCGCCGCCCGACTGCCCTGTCCACGGCATCCCCTCTTCTGCTTCTGCGCCTTGCGGTGGCGGTTGACGACGGTTCACCCGAGGGTTACGCTCCCAGTGTACTGAGACCGGTACCACATGCGGTGGGCGATTTCGTGTCCCGCCGCAGCCGACCCGAAGCAATCGCCCCTGGAGATGCTCCGCATGAACGACGCCGTCACGTCCCGCCCCATCCGCACGGCGATCGTGGGATTCGGCGTCTCCGGCCGGGTCTTCCATGCCCCGCTGATCACCGCATCGCCTGACTACTCGCTCGACGCGATCGTAACGTCGGATCCGGGTCGTACCGCAGAGGCCACGCGCCTGCACTCGCGGGCCGCCCGGCTCGCGACCTTCGACGATCTACTCCTACGGGCGGACGACCTCGACCTCGTCGTGCTCGGCTCGCCGCCGGCGACGCACGCGGCGCTGGCCACGGCGGCGATCGACGCCGGGCTCGACGTCGTCGTCGACAAGCCCTTCACCGTCTCCTCGGCGGAGGGGCGCGCCCTCGTGGCGCACGCGGCGCGCGCCGGTCGGCTCCTCACGGTCTTCCAGAATCGGCGCTGGGACGGTGACTATCTCACCGTGCGGCGCCTGATCGGAGAGGGCGGTCTCGGCGACGTCGCTCGCTTCGAATCGCGGTTCGAGACCTTCAAGCCCCGACCGCGCGACTCGTGGAAGGCGCAGACGAGCGCGGCCTCCGGCGGCGGTATCCTCTACGACCTCGGCGCCCACCTGATCGATCAGGCGCTGCGTCTGTTCGGCCCTGTCGACGACGTCTCCGCCGAGCTTGCGGTCCGTCGGCGGGGCGCCCCGGCCGAGGACGACGCGTTCGTGGCGCTGCAGCACGCGTCCGGCCCGATCTCGCACCTGTGGATGAACTCGATGGCGCCGCAGTCCGGCCCGCGTTTCCGCGTACTCGGCTCGGTCGGCGGCTACACAACCTGGGGCCTGGACGGGCAGGAGGCTGGGCTGGCCGCAGGCGTGTCGCCGCTCGACCCCGCCTACGGCGTCACCGCGCCGGATCATTGGGGGATGGTCGGCGCGGAGCCCACCCTGACGCCCGTTCCGACCGAACGCGGCGACTACGGCGGGTTCTATCGGGGACTCGCCACCGCCATCCGGCACGGCGGGCCGGTTCCCGTCGATCCGGCCGACGCCGTCGACGCGCTCGAGCTGATCGAGCGCGTGCACCGAGACGTACAGCCACGATGACGCTCCACCGAGCGAAGAGGGAAGACCGATGACCGAGCACCAGCCAGACCATGTCGTGATCCTGGGCGGAGGGATCTTCGGGTCTTCGTCCGCCGCACAGCTCGCCCGCCGAGGGGTGCGCGTGACCCTCGTGACGGAGGGACCTATCGCCGGCGGTGCGTCCGGTCGGTCCCTCGCATGGCTGAACGCCGCGTGGAAGTGGCCCCGGCCGTATTACGCCATCCGCGTGGCAGGCATCGATCGCTGGCGCACGTGGGGCGCCCGGCATCCCGGCTCCTTCCGCTATCTGCGCTTCACTGGCGGGCTCATGTGGGCCGACGAGGACGACGGCGAATCGCTGCGCGACCTCTTCGCCCTGCAGCGCGAGCGCGGCTACGACGCCGAGTGGGTAGCCCGCGACCGCATCTCACGGGTCGCCCCCGGCGTCGACCCCGCAGCCGTCGCCGCTGAAGGTGCGATCTTCAATCCCGGTGAAGGCTGGGTCGACCTTCCCTCGGTGATCCGGCTCCTCGCCGAGGAGATCGTCGAGCTCGGGGGCACGATCGTCGAGGACGCCGGCCCGTCACAGCCGATCGTCGCGGACGGGCGTGCGACAGGGGTGCGCACCGCGGCCGGTCATGAGATCTCCGGGGATGCGGTGCTGCTCGCGACCGGACCGTCGGTCCCCCTGCAGCTCGCCGAGCTCGGGGTGCAGATCGGCACCTCGAGCCCGCCTGCGTTCGTGGCATTCACGACGCCGGTGGACATTCCGCTCGAGGTCACGCTCAACACCCCGCACGTCGCCATTCGCCGCACGGTGGACGGAGGCCTCGCGATGGACTCGGGCTGGTCCGAGAGGTCGATCGCGGTGGCCGCGGACGGGTCACTGCAGATCGCCGACGAAGTCGTCGGACGACTGCTGGCCGAGGCCGCGCGGGTGCTCCAAGGACACCCGACACTGGAGGTCGCCCGGATCGGAGCGGGCTACAAGCCGGTCCCCGCCGACGGCGAACCGGTCTACGGCCGCGTCGCCGAGGTCTGCGGGCTGTACGTCGCATTCAGCCACAGCGGGGCGACGCAGGGGCTGATCGCGGGCGAGCTGCTCGCCGACGAGATCGCCACCGGATACGTGTCGCCGCTCATGACCCCGTTCCGCCCCGATCGCTTCACGCGCTGATCGATCGCCTCGCGGGGACGCGATCGCCTCACAGGCATGCAGTCGCGGCGGAGGAGTTGCTTAGCGAGACTAACGTGCCTCAGCCTCATGACTCAGATCGCCAGGCTTCAGGATGCCGACACTCTGACGATGGATCAGGCCACGCTTGCCAAGGCGTCGTGCCCACTTCGCATGCGGGAGAGCGTCGAATTCGGCCGAGCACTCCTGGGCGGCAACGGCATCGATACCGATATCGGCATGGCCAAGATCTTCGCCGATGCCGAAGCTGTCTACACCTACGAGATGAACGCGCTCCTCGTCGGCCGCGCCCTCACGGGCATCTCCGCCCTGGGATAGCGCGAGACCGCGCGCGACGCCCAGCCTCAATCTCGGTGTGAGAGGCCGCCGCGGACTGCACCGCTGGGGCCTTTCAGACGTCAGACGACACCGCGAGCCTTGAGCTTGTCGAGCATGTGGAAGCGGTTCATCTCTTCCTCGCTCAAGACATACCGAGTGTTCCGGTTCTTCAACCCCTGAACGGGTGCGATGACGGTCACCACAAAGATGCCGACCACGCCGAGCACGCCCCAGAGAAGTCAACGCTTGATTAATTATGCGTTGGGGTACCTTCATGGAGACAGCACGACGGACGGGCAGACGGCGAGGCGGCGTCGACACACGAACCCAGATCCTCGATGCAGCGCGCATCGAGTTCGCCCGCAAGGGGTTCAAGGGCGCGACCATGCGCTCGATCGCGGACGCCGCCGGCGTGAATGTGGCACTGCCCGCCCACTACTTCGGCGGCAAGAAGAAGCTCTTCGCGGCCACCCTGGAGCTTCCCGCCGAAGCGCGTGAACAGCTGCTGGCCGTGACCCGCCAGCCGGAGATCGACGCCGGGGAGCTCACCCGGACCTATCTCGGACTCTGGGAGGACCCCGACACGCGAGGCCAGCTCCTTGCTATCGTCCGTTCCGGACTCGGCGGCGGGGAGGCGATCGAGTGGCTGCGTGAGCTGCTGACAGAAGCGCTCGACGACGCCGCGAGCAGCGGCCCTCAGCAGAAGATCGGGCTGGTCCTGGCGACAAGCCATCTGCTCGGCACGGCTGTAGCCAGGCACCTCACGCAGATCGCACCGCTGTCGCTTCTGCCATTCGACGAACTCGTGACCATCGTTACCCCTGCGATTGAAGCCAGCCTGCGAATCCACCTCGACGGCTGACCACGTACGGAGACCATCGTACGCATCACCACGGACCTGCCTGCCCGCCGCCCGAAATGCTCATGATCGCCGCGGCGGTGCCGAGTGCACCTGGGTATCAAACGCATGATGGAGGACCATCCGGGGCGGATAATCGTGCGAGCATCCGCCCCGGATGTCGTGTTGTGTCAGGACTTCTTGGCCTCGAGCTTGTATTTGAGGCATTCCGGCAGCGCGAAGATCGTGACGAGGAGCGAGACCACGCAGGCGATCGTCACATACCACCCGAAGGCGACGTTCGATCCCGTCACGCCGGCGAGCCAGACGGCGACCAGCCCCGCAGTCGCGCCGAACAGCGACGTCGCGATGTTGAACGACAGCGATGCCGCAGTCGCCCGCACTTCCGCGGGGAACGAAAGCGAGAACGCCGTCGTCAGGGGGGCCGCGACGAGGTTGTTGATCAGCGTGAAGACGACGACCGCGATCGTGGCGAGAGCGATCGAGGGCTGCCCGATGAGGTAGAACGTCGGCACCGTCAGCACCACGAACAGTCCGTAGCCCACGATCAGCGGGATTCGGCCACCGAAGCGGTCAGCGAGCCACCCGCCCCACACGCTCGTGATCGGCCCGACGAGATAGGTGAGGACCGAAGCGAGGAGAGCCTGGGTCGCGGGGAAGCCTGCCGTGATCAGCGCTGTGACGAAGTACGCCTGGATGATGTACGAGCCGATCCGCTGCCCGACGGACAGTCCAAGCACCCGCAGGATGTCGCGCCAGTGCCGCTTGAACGTCTCTCGAACGGGTGCAGGCTTGACCTTCTCTTCCTCCGCTTCCCTCAGGACCTCCTGGAATTCGGCGGATTCGTTCAGGTGGCGTCGCATGTACACGCCGATCGCGGCGATGGGCAGCGCGATCAGGAACGGGATGCGCCATCCCCATGCCGTGAACGCCTCGGTGGGCATGAGAGCCGAGAGCACGTACGCCACGAGAGCTGCGCCCAGCGAGCCGATCGACGCGGTCGAGTTCAGGATGCCGCTGATGAGATTGCGCCGGTTGCCGCGTTCGTGCTCGAGGAGGAAGTTCGATGCGGTGGTGTACTCGACGCTCGCGCCGATGCCCTGCAGGAGTCGGCTCGCCATGAGCAGAATGGGGGCGGCCACACCGATCGCGGCGTACGTAGGGAGAACGCCGATGCCGGCTGTGCCGATCGTCATCAGGGCGATCGTCAGGATGAGGACGAACTTGCGGCCCTTGATGTCGCCGATCGGACCGAGGATGAGGGAGCCGATCGGGCGGATCGCATACGACAGCACGATGCCCACGTAGACGCCGAGCAGCGCGACGAACTTGTCTTCAGCCGGGAAGAAGTTGACCGCGATGATGGCTGCGAGCGTGCCGTACAGCGTGAAGTCGTAGTACTCGACGATGTTTCCGAGCATGGTCGCCGCGAAGATCTTGCGGCGACGGCGAGGGGTGATCAGTGTCGCGCGTCAGACTTTGTGGCAGGACCATTGATTGAGTCCTGAGCGGAGAGT
>CAMFIY010000011.1 GCA_945952575.1 uncultured Leucobacter sp. | reverse complement strand
GGGCCCGGCCCGCCGCCGGGTGTGCTCGAGCGGCATCCGCGCGAGGTCGAACGCGCGGGCGACGCTCTGCTCGACGACCTCCGCGACCGACTGCGGCTGCAGATAGAAGGCCGGCATCGGCGGCATCACGATCGCGCCGTTGAGGGTGGCCTGCTCCATCAGCCGGATGTGGCCGAGGTGGAACGGCGTCTCGCGGAACAGCAGCACGAGCGGCCGCCGCTCCTTGAGCGTCACGTCGGCGGCGCGCACGACCAGGTTGGCGTCGTAGCTGTTGGCGATCGCGGAGAGCGTCGTGACGCTGCACGGCGCGACGATCATGGCGTCGACCCGGAACGAGCCGCTCGCGAGCTCGGACGCGAGGTCGTTGTTCTTGTGCACGCGGTCGGCGAGGTCGCGGACGTCCGCGAAGCCCAGTCCGGTCTCCTGGTGCAGGGTCTGCAGGCCGGAACCCGTCACGATGGCGTGAGTCTCGATGTCGTCGACCTCGGCCGCCCGCCGCAGCGCCTCGACTCCAAGCGATGCGCCGGACGCCCCCGTGATCGCGACGACCAGCCGTCTCATGACGCCCCCGATCCTCCCCCGGCGACGGCGGAGCGGAAGTCGCAGCCGTCGGGCGCCTGCATGATCTCCTGGCGGTACAGGCTGCCGTAGGCACCGGGCTGATCCATCACGCGGATCTCCGGCGTCCGCCGGGCGAGCTCGGCCTCGTCGACCAGCAGGTCGAGCCGCTGCTCGCTCACCGAAAGGCGGATGAGATCGCCGTTCCGCACCAGCGAGAGCGGCCCGCCGATCGCCGACTCGGGTGAGATGTGCAGGATCACGGTGCCGTAGGCGGTGCCGCTCATCCGCGCGTCGGAGAGCCGGACCATGTCGGTCACGCCGCGCTCCAGCAGCTTCTTCGGAATCGGCAGGTAGCCGGCCTCCGGCATGCCGGCGCCGAGCGGACCGGCGTTCTGCATCACCAGGAAGTCGTCCTCGGTCACGTCGAGATCCGGATCGTCGATGCGCGCGGCCAGATCGGCGGGAGAAGTGAAGACGACCGCGCGCCCGGTGCGCTCGAACAGCTCGGGGGTCGCGGCGGCGCGCTTCAGGATCGCACCGGTCGGGGCGAGCGAGCCGAAGAGCGAGACCAGGCCGCCGAGCTCGCTGACCGGATCGGTGCGCGGGCGGACGACCGCGTGATCCCGCCACGGGTCGTCGAAGTCGATGTGGTCGCGCAGCGCGCCGCCGCCCACCGTGGGCGTGTCGAGGTCGAAGCTGTCCGCGAGCTCGCGCAGCACCGCCCGCACGCCGCCGGCGCGGTGGAAGTCTTCCATATAGCCGTCGCCGGTCGGCTTGAGCGAGACGATCACGGGCGTCTCGGCACTCAGCTCGTTGAAGCGGCGGGCGTCCACGACGATGCCCGCGCGGCGCGCGATCGCGGTGAGGTGCACCAGTGCATTCGTCGAGCCGCTGATCGCCAGCAGCATCCGCAGCGCGTTCTCTACGGAGCGCGGGGTCACGAAGGCGCGCGGCGAGGGGCCGCCGTCCTTCGCGAACTGCGCGGCGCGGCGCCCGCTCTCCTCGGCGATCCTCAGGCGGTCGGCCGCGACGGCGGGCACCGTACCGGCACCGGGGAGCGCGAGTCCGAGCGTCTCGACCAGGCTCGCCATCGTGCTCGCGGTGCCCATGACGGGGCAGGTGCCGGCGGTCGAGGCGAGGCGCTGCTTCACTCCGACCAGGCGCTCCTCGCTCAACTTCCCCCCGCGGTACTGCCCCCAGTAGCGACGGCAGTCGGTGCACGCGCCGAGCCGTTCGCCTTCGAAGCTGCCCGTCATCATCGGACCGACGGGCAGGATGACCGTGGGGCGATCGACGGAGAGCGCCGCCATGGCCTGCGCGGGAATGGTCTTGTCGCATCCGCCGACCATGACCACCGCGTCCATCGGCTGACCGCGCACGATCTCCTCGGTCTCCATCGCCATCAGGTTGCGGAAGTACATGGATGTGGGGTTCAGGAACCCCTCGCCGAGGGAGAGCGTCGGGAACACCATGGGCAGCGCGCCCTCCATGAGCACGCCGCGCTTCACCGCCTCGATCAGCTCGGGCGCGAGCCGGTGGCAGTTGTTGAAGTCGCTGGCAGTCCAGGTGATTCCGACGATCGGGCGATCCAGCGCCTCCTCGCTAAAGCCCATGCTCGAGGCGAATGCACCGCGGAGGTAAGCGGCGAACTCGGCATCGCCGTAGTCGGTGAGCCCCCGGTTGATTCCCATGCCTACAGCTTCCGTCGCAGGTCGACGATGTCGGGCAGCGCCCGCATGTACTCGATCAACCGGTTCATGCTCTCGATGGCGACGAGCCGGCCGCCGAGGTAGCGCTCGACGAGCCAGCCGTCCTCGCTCTGACTGACGACGTCGTTCGTCTCCACCGTGGGCGGCACCCACCCGGCGAGTCGGATCGAGACGCCCACCTGGTCGGACCAGAAGGTCGGCACGCTGACCTCCTTCGGATCCGCGTCGGTGAGCACGCGGGCGAGCGCCTTCGCCTGCGCGGTGGCGTTGAACACCGATTCGATGCGGGCCTCGGATCCGGTCGCCGTGCGGTAGCTGGCGACGTCTCCGATGGCGTAGAGGCCGGGCACCGTCGTCTCGCAGCGGTTGTCGACCAGCACGCCGCGCCCGCACTCGGCCCCGACCTCCTTGGCCAGGTCGAGGTTGGCGAGCGCGCCGACCGCGAAGACCACCTGGTCCGCGACGACCTCGGTGCCGTTGCCGAGGCGCACGTGCACTTCGTCGTCGCGCTCCTCGAGCTCGGCGACCATGGAGCCCAGGTAGATCCGGATGCCGCGCGTCTCGTGCTGCTCCTTCAGCCAGTTCGCGACGAACGTCGACGCACGGCCGGTCAGGAGCTGGGGCGTCGCCTCGACCAGGGACACCTCGAGCCCCGAGGCGGCGAGCGAGCTCGCGGTCTCGAGGCCGAGGTAGCCCCCGCCGACGACGAGGAAGCGCCGTGCGCCGGCGTTGATCGCCTCGTTGAGCTCGCGCGCATCCTCGTAGGTGCGGATGGAGTGCACGCGCGTCGTACCGGCCCAGGGCGCCGGGACAGCACGCGCGCCCGTGGCGAGCACGCAGACGCCGTAGCCGACCTCGCGCCCGTCCGAGGTGCGCGCCGTGCGCGACTCCGGATCGATCCCGGTCACGGTCACGCCGAGCTCGACCTCCGTGCCGTGCTTCTCGTATCCGGCGGCGTTGAGGAACGCGAGGCGGTCCATCTCGATGCCGGCCTTCATCACGCCCTTCGAGAGCGGCGGGCGGTCGTACGGGAGGTACTTCTCGCTCCCGATGAGCCGGATGGATCCCGCGAAGCCCTCGCGGCGCAACGACTTCACGAGTTCGGCCGCCGCCTGGCCACCGCCGACGATCAGCACGTCGGAGCGCTCCGCGGGCGTCGCTGCGCTCGCGCCGGCCGCCGCCTCCTCGCCGCCCATCACAGCCCGCCGATGCAGATGAACTTGAGCTGGGTGTACTCCTCGAGGCCGTAGTGGGATCCCTCGCGCCCGTACCCGGAGTCCTTGATGCCTCCGAACGGCGCGACCTCGGTCGTGGTCAGGGACTCGTTGACGCCCACCATGCCGTACTGCAGCGAC
This sequence comes from uncultured Leucobacter sp., assembly GCA_945952575.1. GTDB lineage: Bacteria > Actinomycetota > Actinomycetes > Actinomycetales > Microbacteriaceae > Leucobacter. The sequence goes on along the minus strand of CAMFIY010000011.1, from coordinate 16,170 downwards.
TCCGAGACGCGCACGATGCGACGATAGTCGTTGGTGTAGAAGTAGGAGGAGAGCCCGTACGGCGTCGCGTTCGCGCGCTCGATCACCTCGTCGTCGGTATCGAAGACCGAGATCGGCGCGATGGGGCCGAAGATCTCGTGGTTCACGAGATCCATCTCGTCCGTGACCCCGGTGACGACCGTCGGCTGCACGAAGGCGCCGGTGCGCGGATCATCCCCGACGACCACCTCCGCCCCCTGCTCGCGGGCTCGCGACACCATCTCGGACACCTGCGCCGCCGCACTCTCGTTGATCAGCGGTCCGATCTGCACGCCGTCCTCGACGCCCGATCCCACCCGGAGCGCGCGCACCTCCTCGGCGAAGCGGGTCGCGAAAGCGTCGGCGATCCCGCGCTGCACGAAGATGCGGTTCGTCGCCACGCAGGTCTGGCCCGCGTTGCGGAACTTGCTGGCCATCGCACCCCGCACCGCGAGCTCGAGATCCGCGTCGTCGAAGACGATGAAGGGCGCGCTGCCGCCCAGCTCGAGCGAGAGGTGCTTCAGGGTGTCGGCCGATTCGCGGGCGAGCCGTTTGCCGACCGGGGTGGAGCCGGTGAACGAGATCTTCGTCACGAGCGGGTTCGCGGTGAACGCGGCACCCAGCTCGCCGCCCGAGCCGGTCACGACGTTGAACACCCCGGCGGGAATGCCCGCCTCCTCAGCGAGGATCGCCAACGCGAGCGCGCTGAGCGGCGTCTCGGCCGCGGGTTTCGCGACGACCGTGCAGCCGGCGGCGAGCGCCGCGCCCGCCTTGCGCCCGATCATCGCCGACGGGAAGTTCCACGGCGAGATCACGCCGACGACGCCGAGCGGCTCGCGCTGGACGAGCAGCCGGCGGTCCCGCGTGTTCGCCGGGATCGTCTCGCCGTAGAGGCGCCGGCACTCCTCGGCGAAGAACTCGATGTAGGCCATCGACTGCAGCGTCTCGTTGCGCGCTTCCTGAAGGGGCTTGCCCTGCTCGAGCGTGAGGATCCGCGCCAGCGTCTCGACGTGCTCCTCGAGCAGGTCCCGCCAGCGGCGCAGCAGCACCGAACGCTCCTTCGCGCTCGTCCTGCGCCATTCCCGGAAGGCCTCGTGCGCGACGCCGACGGCCCGGTCCACGTCGCGGGCGTCCATCGCGGGCGTGGCGCCGATCCTCTCGCCGCTCGCCGGATCGAGCACCTCGATGGTGCGGCCGCTGCCGCCGGCCGTCCACTCGCCGCCGATGAACCCGCTATTCAGCGCGAACACCGCCTCCAGCCGTGATCGAACATCCGACATCCGCGTCTCCTTGAACTGAACCCTCGCGCCGTCAGCGGACGGCGCCTCGAAGTGGTCTCATCGTATGGTCGGCCGAAAGGCTCAGGGTATGTGCATGAGCACAAGCATCCCGATGATCACTGGCGGAGAGCACCAACGCCTCCGAGCCTCGCACGCGGTCGTTCGGAATCGCGCGATCAGCCCATCTCGAGGGCGAGGACGGCGAGATAGAAGTTGACGAGGACCTCGAAGTCATTGAGGTCGGAGCCGGTCAGCTTCTCGATCAGCCGCAGGCGGTAGCGCAGGGTGTTCCGGTGCACGAAGAGGCTCTGCGCTGCCTCCGCGCTCTGGCAGTTGCACTCCAGATACACCTTGAGCGTCGTGACCAGCTGCGCGTCGTTCTCGGCATCGTAGTCGAGCAGCACCTTGAGGATCTGATCGCCGATGCTCTGCAGGGGGACTTTGAGACTCGCGAGCATGAGGCGCGGCAGATGCATCGAGGCGCCGGTACCCACGGAGGGTCCGGAGCTCATGGCCCCCTGCGCCTCCAGCCAGGAGAGGCGCAGGCCCGCAACGCCCTGGTACAGGCCGCCGATCCCGATCCGCGTCTCGCCCAGCCGCTCGAGATGGCGGGTCGCGGAGCGCGCCAGCTCGTCGACGTCCACCGACTCCGAGCTGATCATCGCGATCACGTCGTCGACGAGCGCGACGGTGTACTCGCCCGACTGTCCGGGCACGAAGTCGTCGCCGTTCCACGGCACGTCCTCCAGCAGACGCGGCTGGCAGTTGACCCGCGCGAGGATCACCCGGTTGGCGCTGCGGAAGTCGACCCCGGCGCGGGTGAGCCGACGGTGCGCCTCGTGGTCGGCGAGGTCGCCCTGCACGTAGTCGCCGAGCACCTGGCCGATCAGCTCGCGACGGCCGTGCTGCAGCGCCTGGCGGCGCGAGAGCTCCAGCGCGACGAGGCTGACCGCGAAGCGCATGAGCTCCGGCGCCTCGCCGGAGCCGTGGGTGCAGACGAAAGCGACCCGCTTGTCGGCGATGACGACCGGGTACACCGTGGATCCGGCGATCACGTCGCCGTGCACCGCGCTGTTGCGGTGCTCGATGATCGGCTCGATCTCCCAGATGGTGGAGGCCGGCTGGCTCGCGATCACGCCGCCCCAGTAGTCGACCACGGCCACGGGCACCTCGATGAGCCGGCGCAGCCGGCCGATCAGCCCCTCGACGCCGAGCCGGGAGGTGAGCGCCTCCGTCAGCTCACTGTGCGCCTGCAGCGTCTTCTGCACCGCCGCGTACTTGTCGCCCAGCACGTAGTCGACCACGAACTCGCCGATCTCGCGAAAGCTCGTCGTGAGCGGGACGGCGATGAGAGGCAGCCCCTGCGCGCTCGCGGCGTCGATCATCCGCTGCGGCACGCGCTCGTGGCCGAGGCCCAGGCCGATGCCGACGGCCGACACCCCGGCGCCGGCGATGCGGCGCACGAATCGCTCGATGTCGGGCGACTCGGGATCCGGCCAGGCGCTGCCGAGCGTCAGAATCAGCTCGTCCCCGAGCAGGTAGGGCGCGGGATCCACCATCTCCGTGACGGTGACCCAGCGGACGTGGCGGTCGAGCAGGTACTCGGGGGCCTGCACCGGTTCGAGGTTGAGGCGCTGCTCGTTCAAGAGCATGCGCAGCGTGGCGTACCCGTCCCCCGACTTCTCCTGCACTCCGGCCTCCCGCCTCTTGCCTACACGCCGCTCATGAGAAAGAGCCGGGTGCGCGCTGCAACCCGGCTCTCGCCCAGCTCTCAGGAGGAGCGGATCTCGTCCCAGTTCAGCGAGGTTCTCGGCTCCCGCCCGTGCAGCATGTCTTCGAGGTTATCGATTCCGAGCTCCACCATGGCGCGGCGCGTCTCGACCGTCGCACTGCCGTTGTGCGGCTGCACGATGACGTTGTCGAGTGCGAGCAGCGGGTGCGAGGCCGGCAGCGGCTCCTGCTCGAAGACGTCGAGCGCGGCTCCGGCGATCGTGCCGTCCTGCAGCGCGGCGATCAGGTCGTCCGTGTTCACCACCGCGCCGCGCGCCATGTTGATCAGGTAGGCGCTCGGCTTCATCAGCTCGAAGTCCTCCTTGACGAAGAAACCGCGCGTGCGCTCGGTGAGCGGCGTATGCAGCGACACGAAGTCGGAGCGCTGCAGCATGTCCTCCCATTCGGCGTATGCGGCCACCCCGGACTCGTCGATCGCGGGGTTCTGCGAGCGGTTGTGGTACAGGACCTCGATCCCGAGCGGGGCGACGATCTCGGCCAGGCGGCGCCCGATGCGACCCATGCCGACGACGCCGAGGGTCTTGCCGTGCACATCGTTCGTGTAGGGCGGCCACTCCCGCTCCCAGGAGCCGTCGCGCACGTAGCCGTCGTACTTCACGATGCCGCGGCCGAGCGCGAGGATGAGGCCGAGGGTCAGCTCGGCGACGGCGTTGTCGAGCACGCCCGGGGTGTTGGTCACGGGCACCTTCGCGGCCGTGCACGCCGCGACGTCGACGCTGTCGTAGCCGACGCCGTGGTTCGAGACGGCGCGGAGCGTCGGGAGCTGCGCCAGGGTGTCGGCGTCCACCGGCGTGCCGCCGTCCATGAACCAGCCGGCGGGCTCGCCGTAGGCTTCGAAGCCGCTCGTGGTGCCCTCGGGCACGTCGACGACGCGGTAGTTCTGCTGCAGGCGCTCGCGGAGGTCATCCGGGATGGCCGACGAGATGAAGACGGTCTCCACTGGGGGTTCCTTTCGTTAGAGGTTCGTTGCGATGCGCTCGGGCCCGGCGGGACGGAGCGCAGGGGTGCGCGGCGGGCGCCGCTCAGATGTCGAGCTGCATGCTCGGGATGTCGACCTCGATGCCGTCGAGCTCGGGTTCCATCGGGATCTGGCAGGCGAGCCGACTGCACTCGCTCACCTCCGGCACGATCGTCAGCAGCGCGGCCTCGCTCGGCTCGGGCTCGGGGATCCGGTCGAACCATTCGGGCCGCACGCGCACGTGGCAGGTGCCGCAGATCGCGCCGCCGCCGCAATCGGCCACGATGCCCTCGACGGCCTCCTGCCGGGCGCCCTCCATGAGCGTCCAGCCCTCGGGCACGTCGATGCCGACCGCGTCCCCGCCGTCGGCGGGATGGAATACGGCTCTGACCATCAGATGAACACCGTCAATGCTTTGGCGAGCAGCACGCTCTGGTCGATGTGCACCGTGCGGTGCTTGAGCAGCCATCCGCCATCGGACTCGACGAGCGTGTCGATCCGCTTGCCGACGAAGTGGTTCACCTCGTCGTCGATGCGGTTCTGGTACACGAAGACCCGGGAACGCGTCTGCACCTCGCGCGCGCCCTGCTCGCCCTCGACCGAGAGCAGGACCGTGTTGGTGATCAGGTGGGAGGCGCGCGACGGCGGCTCCTCGGCCCAGTGGATGTTGGTGAGGATCTGCTTCACCCGCTTCTCGATGGTCACGTAGCCCTCGTCCATCCAGGCGTTGTCCTGCTGCTCTCGGGTGAACTCGGTATCGCGGATGCGGGGCACGTTCCGCACCAGCGGGATGAAGTAGCGCATCTCGGGGTGCAGGAGCTTCAGCCACTCGGCGTATTCGCGGTAGTCCAGCAGATCGGCCTCACGGTAGAACCACTGCGTGACGTCGTGCAGCAGCTCGATCTCTTCCAGCTTCGACATGGTCGCCTCACTCGCTCTCGGGTGCCGGGGTCGGCTCCGGGTCGGGGGTCGGATCGGCTCCGGCCCTGACCGGTCCGGGGCCCTTGCCCGGGTGCAGGTCGCCCCATGAGTCCGCCTTCATGAACTCGGCCCAGCGCCGGTAGAAGATGCGGGCGTTCTCCTCGGTGAAGGTGCCGTTCTCGACCGCGCCCTCGAGGTGCTCGAGTTCGCGGGCGTGGCCGAGTCCCATCTCGTAGTTGAAGTAGATGCTGCGGGAGATCTCGCCGCGGCTGGAGTCCGTGGCGTACGACCAGTTCTCCATGTCGTCGGACTCGGTGAGGCCGCCGGGACCCGAATAGCTCAGGTGGTAGTGGCGGGCCATGTCCTTGACCTCCTGCGGCGCGTCCCGATCGACCAGGAAGATCCGCCACATCTCCATCTCGGTCGGCGAGATCGGGTGGAAGACCGCGATGGTGCGCGGCTGCCGGCCGTGGAAGGACATGTTGGGGAAGATCGTGCCGACGGTCATGCTCACGCGGCGCCCGTCGCCGAAGCGCTCCTTCCGGCGCTCGTGACTCCGGCGGTAGTACTCGGCCACCTCGGGGTTGCCGCCCCAGCCCTCCTCGTAGTCGGGCTCCTGGAAGACCGGGGGTTCGCCGATCACGCCGTGGCCGAGCAGCGGGAACCCGATCGTCGTCTCCTCGTCGGGCACGTCGTCCCCGCGCCCGGAGCCGCCCGAGGGATTGATGCCGACCAGGTCGACCGAGCGGTGCGAGATGTCGTGGTAGTTGTCGCCGATGAAATTCTCGGGGGCGAACTTCCAATTCGAGGGCACCCGCCACTTCAGGATGCCGCCGATCATCTCGTTGTTGCCGGGCGAGCCGTCGCGGCCGTCCAGCGCGAAGTCGAGGTACTCCTTCATGTCGCCGAGGTAGTCCTCGAACTCGGGCGCGTCCGGATCCCACGACGCCCAGACGGTGCGCTTGTAGACCTTCACGCGCGGCGCGCGCACCAGCCCCCAGTCCTTCTTGTCGAGCTCTCCGTGGTAGTAGGTCGCATGGCCCGGGACGCCGGCGAGGTCGCCGGGGGTCTCGACGATGCGGCCGTCCATCGAGTAGGACCAGCCGTGGTAGGGGCACGAGAAGGTGCGCGCGTTGCCCATGTCGTTGCGGCACAGGCGCATGCCTCGGTGCGTGCACGTGTTCAGCAGCACGTGCACTTTGCCCTCCATGTCGCGCGTGACGATCACGGTGTCGGTGCCCATCTTGGACACGACGTAATCGCCGTTCTTCGCGATCTGGTCCTCGTGCGCCACCCAGAGCCAGGCGCGGGCGAAGACGTGGGAGAGCTCCTGCTTGAAGAGATCCTCGTCCACGAAGATCTCCCGGCTCACCAGGCCCTTCTCCTGAACGATCAATTCGTCGATCGGCTTCGACATCTCATCCTCCTTGACTGATTGCATCCGCCGGCCCGGCAACGCGTGGGGGGCACTTCCTCACGGTATTGACGCGCACGGACCTTCCATATGTTCACTTGCACAGAAACCCCGACCTCAGCTGTCCGAAGTCACAGCCGCGAGTGGCGGCCCGGCCGGTGCCTCCAGCAGCCGGCACGCGGCGGCGCGCGATCCGCCCAGCTGGATCAGCACCGGCTCCTCGGTGTCGCACCCGGCGAAGCGGACCGGGCAGCGCGGATGGAACACGCAGCCGGCCGGGGCGTTCGACGGATCCGGTACCTCGCCGACCAGCGTCTCGGGGCGGCGGCCGGACCCGTCCGGCACCGGGATCGCGTTGATGAGCGCCTGCGCGTAAGGGTGCTTCGGCTCCGCCCAGACCCCGCGGGTCGGGCCCGACTCGAACACCCGGCCCAGATACATCACGATGACCCGCTCGGTGATGGCGCGCACCACGGCGAGATCGTGGGAGATGAAGAGCAGCGCGATGCCCTCGGCCCGGCAGACCTCGACCAAGAGCTTCGCGGCATATGCCTGGGCCGAGGCGTCGAGGGCCGAGATGGGCTCGTCGGCGACGAGCACGCGCGGCTTCGAGGCGAGCGCTCGGGCGAGCGCGATGCGCTGCTTCTGCCCGCCCGAGAACTCGTGACTGTACTTCATGGCGGCCGCCGGCGGCAGGCCGACCCGGCGCAGCAGGTCGGCAATCTCGTTCACGACGTTCACGCCCTGCTCACCGCGGTGCTTCACCCGCGAGGCGATCACCTCGGAGATCTGCGCGCCGATCGTCCGCCGCGGGTTGAGGGCCGCGGCGGAGTCCTGGAAGATCATCTGCACCGGCAGCAGCCGCTCGTCGCGCTTGCGCCGCCCGAGCCGCCCGACGGGCGTCCCGTCGAACTCCACGCTGCCCGCGGAGAGCGGGGCAAGACCCATGATGCCCTTGGCGAGCGTCGACTTGCCGCAGCCGCTCTCCCCCACGATCCCGACGATCTCGCCGGGGCGCAGCTCGAAGCTCACGTCGTTGACGGCCTGCACCACGGTGCGGTCGCCGCGCTTGTACTCGACCGAGGCTCCCTGGACGCGCAGCAGCGGCGGGGTCGCGGGCTCCCTCACGATGCGGCTCCTCTCACGTGGCAGGCCACCAGGTGCCCGGGCTCGGACTCGCTCAGCACGGGATGCACCGAGTAGCACTGACGCTCGACGTATGCGCAGCGCGGATTGAAGCGGCAGCCCTCCGGCCATTCGCCCGCCGAGGGCGGCGTGCCGCGCATCGGCTTCAGGTCGATCTCGCCGCTCTCGCTCTCGTGCGGCACCGCGGCGAGCAGCGCCTCGGTGTAGGGATGCGCCGGTCGCGAGAACACCTCGGCCGCCCTCGCGGTCTCGACGACCTCGCCGGCGTAGAAGACGGCCAGGCGATCGGCGATGCTCGAGAGGACCCCGAGGTCGTGGGTCACGATCATGACCCCGATGTCGACCTGCTCGGTCAGCGAGAGCAGCAACTCGATGATGCCCGCCTGCACCGTCACGTCGAGCGCGGTCGTCGGCTCGTCGGCGATCAGGAGCGACGGCTCGCACGCCAGCGCGATCGCGATCGCGACGCGCTGGCGCTGCCCCCCGGAGAGCTGATGGGGGTAGGCGCGCAGCGTCTTGGCCGGGTTCGGCAGCTGCACGAGGCGCAGCAGCTCCTCGGCCCGAGTGCGCGCTGCGCTGCGGCTCGCCTTGCGGTGCTTGCGCAGGTGGTCGGTGAGCTGCTTCTCGATCGTCAGCATCGGGTGCAGGCTGCTCAGGGGATCCTGGAACACCATCGCGATGTCGCGGCCGCGGATCTCGCGGAAATCCCGCTCGCCGAGACCGATAAGCTCGCGTCCCTCGTACCGGATCGAGCCGGTGACCTCGGCGTCCTTCGGCAGCAGGCCCATCACGGCCATCGCCGACATCGTCTTGCCGCTGCCGCTCTCGCCGGCGATCCCGAGCACCTCACCGCGGTTCAGCGAGAGCGAGATGCCCTCGACGATCGGCAGCATGCGGCCGTTCGCGGGGAGCGAGATGGACAGATCGCGTATCTCGAGCAGACTCACTTCGCCCTCCGCGTGGTCGGATCGTCGGTGGATGCCCGGCCGGCGGCGGAGCGTCGGCGCAGCCACGGCACCGGGCCCTTGAGGTGCACGCGGCGGCTGAGCTGGACCGATCGCTTCATCTTCGGGTCGAGCATGTCGCGCAGGCCGTCGCCGAGCAGGTTGAACGCCAGTGCGACCGAGACGATCGCGAGGCCGGGGAACACGGCGATCCACCAGGCGTTGAAGTGGCTCACACCCGCGGAGATCATCGCGCCCCACTCCGGCATGGGCGGCTGCGCGCCGACGCCGAGGAACGAGAGGCTCGCGAGGAGGAGGATCGCCGATCCCACGTCCTGCGTGGCGAGGACGATGGTGGGTCCGGCGATGCTCGGGAGCAGGTCGACCATGATGGAGCGGCCGGAGCTCATCCCGGCGAGCCTGCTCGAGATGACGAACTCGGCGTCCCGGTAGCCGACGACCAGCCCGCGCGCCATGCGGGCGTACATGGGCCAGCTCACGATCACGCCCGCGAGCACGGCGTTCTGCACGCTCGCGCCCAGGGCGGCCGCGACCGCCATCGCGAGGATGATCACGGGGAACGCGAAGAAGAGATCGACCAGGCGCATCAGCAGCTCGTCGATGCGCCCGCCGAAGAAGCCGGAGATGACCCCGATCAGCGTGCCGATCAGCATGGCCGCAGTGACGAGGACGATCGCGAAGACCAGCGAGATCCGCGCGCCGTGGACGATGCGGCTGAAGACATCGCGCCCCAGCTCGTCCGTGCCGAAGAGATGGGACCACGAGGGGGCGAGGAGCGGATCCGACAGCTGCGCCGTCGGGGAGAACGGGGCGATCTGGTTCGCGAAGACGATGACGATCAGCCAGACGAGCACGATAGAGAGGCTGATCGCGAAGAGCGGCATGCGCAGGATCCGCGACGCGACCCCCCAGGCCGCCAGCATCTTCATCCTGCGGCGCTCGGCCGGCCGCGGGATCGACGTCGTCGTCTCGGGCGCGGCGCCCCCGGATTCGGCGCTCATGCGAGCCTCACTCTCGGGTCGACCACCATGTAGCAGAGGTCGACGATCAGGTTGACCAGGATGTAGGCCATGGAGACGAAGAGGGTCACGCCCATGATCGAGTTGAGATCGGCGGTCGTCGCCGACCGGTAGGCGTAGAGGCCGAGCCCCGGCCAGTTGAAGACGGTCTCGATGAGCACGGTTCCGGCCAGCAAGCCGCCGAAGGCGACGCCGGTCACCGTCAGGATCGACCCCGACGCGGCGCGCAGCACATACGTCATCGTGACCCGTGCGGACCCGAGCCCCTTGGCGCGGCCCGCGCGCACGTAGTCGTTGCCCAGCACTTCGAGCACGGAGGCGCGCGTGATCCGGATCACGAGCGCAAGCGTGCCGAGTCCGAGCACGATGGACGGCAGCACCAGGTGCTGCAGGGCCGAGACGAGTATCCCGATCTGGCCCGTCGAGATGGCGTCGATGACCATGAAACCGGTGCCGCCGCTGATCTCGGGCAGCGCGGGATCGACCCGCCCGCCGCTCGGCAGCCAGTGCAGCTGGGCGAAGAAGATCATGATCATGACGATGCCGAACCAGAAGATGGGCGTGCTCACGCCCATCAGCGCGATGAAGCGCGCGAAGTGATCCGGGAAGCGGTTGCGGTACATGGCCGCGGCGAGCCCGATGAGGACGCCGAACAGGATGGCCATGATGATCGTGGAGAAGACGAGCTCCAGGGTGGCCGGAGCGTAGGCGAGCAGATCCTGCAGCACCGGCCGCTGGGTCTGGGTCGACATCCCCCAGTCGCCGTGGAGCAGGCCCGTGATGTACAGCCAGTACTGATACGGCAGCGGCTGGTCCAGGCCGTGCTTGGTCCGGAATGCGGCGACGATGTCGGGATCGGCCGCCGCCCGCTCTCCGAGCGCGGCGACCACCGGGTCGATCGGCACCAGCGCCGTCAGCGTGAAGGTGATCAGGGTGATCCCGAACGCCAGCAGCAGCGTGAGACCGAGCCGTCGGAGCGTGTACGAGACGACGGGATGCCGGGACAGCCGGAGCGTGCGAGCTCCGGCTGTCCCGGGAGCGGTGTTTACTGCCACTTCTGCATTCCGCTTTCAGTAACGGGTCACTGCTTCTCGAGCGTCAGCGCGCCCAAGCGGACGGCGCCGGTGACATCCATGTTGAGGTTGCCCACCCGCTTCGAGGTGACGAGGTTCTGCGGAACCTCGACCACGGCGATGTACTGGTAGGAATCCCGCACGGCGCGCGCCCACTCCTGGTAGGCGGTCGCACGCTCGGTGGGGTCGATGACGGCGGCGGCCTTCTTGCCGAGCTCGGCGATCTTCGGCGCGTCCTTCGCCTCCCAGTGCTGGCGCTGGGCGACGACGCCGCCCGGGCTGAAGATCAGGAACTGGCTGGGATCGGCGAAGTCCGGCGGGAACGGCCAGAGCGCGATCTGAACCTTGCCCTCCTGATTCGCGGTGCGGGAGACCTGAGTGGGCGCCCCGTCGAGTTCGACCGTGATGCCGACCTCCTCGAGATCCGACTGGATCTTCTGCGCGAAGAGGGCCATGTCCTGGCCGCCGACCGTGTAGTCGCTGCCGAAGGAGATGGTGACCTTCTTGTCGGCCATGCCGCTGTCGGCGAGGGCCTGCTTGGCGCCCTCGACGTCGCGCTTCAGCGCTTCGCTCTCCGGCAGCGAACCGACGAGCGAGGTCGGGATCACGCTCGTGCCCTGCGCCGCACCCTTGCCCGCGATCTTCACGAGGCCGTCGTAGTCGAGGCCGAGGGCGATCGCCTTCCGGAAATCGGCATTGGTGGTCGGGCCGCTCGAGTTGGTGAGGCCCATGTAGATCACCTGCGGCAGCGGCTGGCTGATCACGTTGACCTTGCTCTGATCGAGCTCGGCTACCTGCGGCGACGACAGTGAGTTCGTGACGTCGGATCCGCCGTTCTGGATGTTCAGGATCTGCTGCTGGATGCTGCGGGAGTTCCGGATGATGATGCTCGGGAAGTCCGGTTTGTCACCGCGCCAGTTCTTGCTCAGGGAGAGGCGAACCTCGGCGTTCGGCTCGTAGCTCTTCAGCGAGTACATGCCCGAGCCGAACGACTTCTCGCCGAATACCGTGCCGGCCTTGTCGGTCTTGGCGGCGTCGGCGGCGTCCGTACCGCCGGCCGCCTTCACCGCGGCGGAGTCGTATACCGAGAAGTTGGTGGACGGCAGCATCGAGAGCAGCTCCGGGCGCGGAGTGTCGCTCGAGATGACGACCGTGTCATCGCCGTCGGCCGTCACCGTCAGCCCGTCCATCAAGTAGGCCGGAGGACCCTGAAGGTTCTTCAGGCGGTTGAACGCGAAGACCACGTCGGCCGAAGTCAGCGTGCCGCCGCTCTCGAAGCTGACCCCGCTCTTGAGCTTGAAGCGGTACTCGGTCGCGTCGGCGTTCGACTCCCACGACTCGGCCAGCTCGGGCTCGAGCTCATCGGTGCCCGTCTTGTAGTCGAGGAGCTGCTCGTAGATCTCGCTGTCGACCGTCGATGCGGAGACGTCGAAGATCGCCGCGGGATCCAGCGTCGTCATCTCCATGCCCAGGTCGTAGATGAGAGTCGCGTCCTTTGCGTCCCCTCCGCCACCCGAGACGGTCGCGCCGGAGCACGACGCCATCCCTACCGTGGTGACGAGCGCAAGCGCGGCCACCGCGATCCTGCGTGCGTGTTTCATTGCCATGTTGGTACTCCATCGTCGCTAATCGGCAAAACTCACTGGTTGAACCCGCATCGCCCTCCTAGCTCGACGCCCGGTGCGGGTTCCACCAGAATTCCGCCCCCACCGGACAAGCTCTATATGCTCGCGCACAAGACTCCCCGGGCCGCGTAGTCACAAGTCACAAAGCCTGATTCATCCGATGAATTGCGGGGTGGGCCGGGCCCGCTCAGTGTGCGAAGCGCGGCCGGAGGATGCGGCGGACGGAGGGATCCGGCGACGCAGCGCCGGCTCAGTCCTCCGGCGTGACGTAGGCGACCGACATGCCGCCGTCGATCTTGAGGTCGATGCCGTTGATGTGGGAGGCGCGGTCGCTCGCGAGGAATGCGACCGCCTCCGCGATCTCCTCGGCCTCGGTGAACCTGCCCGTCGGCACGTGCACGAGGCGCCGCTGCCGGCCAGCCTCGTCGAGGCCATCGGTGAAGAGCGGGGTCTCGACGGGCCCGGGCGAGATCGAGTTGGCCCGCAGGCCCCTGCGCGCGAACTCGACCGCCACATCCGCGGTCAGTGCGAGCACGGCGCCCTTCGTCGCCGTGTAGGAGATCCCGGGCACGGCGGATCCCATGGTGCCGAGGAGCGACGCGGTGTTGATCAGCGCGCCGCCGCCGTCGCGCAGCAGCAGCGGGATCCCGTGCTTGTTGACGAGGAACATCGAGGTGAGATTGGCCGCGATCGTGCGGTGCCAGGCGTCGAGGCTCGTGCGGAGCACGTTGTCGTCCTCCGCGAGGGCGACGCCGGCGTTGCTGAAGAGTACGTCCGCTCTGCCGTAGCGCTCGTCGATCTCGGCGAACGCCGCGGCCACCTGGTCCTCGTCGCTGAGCTCGACGCAGATGAAGTGATCGCAGTCGGTCTGCTGATCGCGCACGTCGAGGCCGACGACCGTCGCCCCCTCCCGGTGGAAGACGGCCGTGGTCGCGCGACCGATCCTCCCCGCCGCGCCGGTGATCACAGCGATCCTGGTATCGAGCGTGCCCATCGTTCTCCTCCTGCGTTCAGTGTTCGGTCGAGAGCATCCGGTCACCGCTCGCGTTCGCCGCGTCCGCGAGCCGGGCCCGCAGCCCGGGCTCGATGCGCGCCCGCAGGAGCGCGAGCACGCCCGCGACCGCGGCGAGGACGAGCCAGATCAGCTTCGGGTCGGGCAGCAGCGCCAGCGCGCTGCCGCCGACGAGCGAGGCGAGGCCCATCCCGAGCGGGAACGCCATACCGTGCACGGCGAGGTAGCTGCCGCGGAGCCGCGGCGGGCCGAGCGCCGCGGTGACGCTGGCGGCGAGCGGCATGTTGATCAGCTCGGCGGCGGTCCAGAAGACGGCCGCCACGAGATACGGCCAGATCGCACTCGCGAATGCGTTGAGCACGAGACCCAGCGCGAGCAGCAGCGCGGCGACCGTGAAGAGCCGTGCGGAGCTGAAGCGGCCGAGCAGCCGATCGACCGGCAGTTGCAGGAGCACGAGGGCGCTGCCGTTGGCCGCCATCACGATGCCGTAGTCCCGCGGCGCGAGCCCGTCGGCGAGCATGAGCAGCGGCAGCACCAGGAACACCTGCAGGTAGAGGGCCATGAACAGCCAGTTGAGCAGGATATAGCGGCGGAACACCCGGTCCCCGGAGAGTACGCGCAGCCCCTCCATCGGGCGCGCCCGATCCGCCGTCTCCTTCGCCTCCCCCTCCGCCGTTGCCGGACTGCCGGAGGCCGCCGCCAACGCCGCCGTCGACACGCGGATGCGTCGCCGCGACACGGATGCGAAGAGCGCCCCGAGCACCAGGAGCATCGCCCCCGAGGCGAACATCAGGGAGAAAGAGACGCCCGCGAGCAGGCCCCCGATGAGGGCGCCGAACGCGAGGCCCGAATTGAGCGCGATGAACACCCACGAGTAGGCGCCCCGTTGGAGGCTCTGCGGCACGGTGAGTGCGACGTAGGAGTGCGTGGCCGGCATGATCACCTGGCCGACCACGCCGATCATCAGCACGAGCGCGAAGAGCGACCAGTTCGGCGGGTCGAGGGCGAGCACGCCCGCGAGCGCCGCGGTGGCGAGCAGTGAGACGATCATGAGCCGCCGCGGGCCGAAGCGGTCGACGAGCGGTCCGCTGAGGAACGCGGCGATCGCTCCGCCGAAGCCGTAGAGCGCCATCACGGAGGCCGCGAGTCCGGCGCTGAAGCCGGCCTCGGTCTTCATGAATATGGTGAGGAAGGATTCGACGAAGAAGCCGGTGCGGGCGACGAAGGTCGCGAGGATGATCCCCCAGAACGCTGCGGGCAGGGACTGCCGCTCGGACACCGTGCCTCCACTCGTATCTCGGACGCCTCGAGCGCCGCACGTCTGCGGCGGCCTCCGAAGCCACTCTAGGAGCGCCGGGAAGGCGAAGACCACGGTCTTCGCGACCAATCCAGGACCGATCCGCTGTTCCCGAGCACAAGCGGCGGCCGGTTCCCGGGTTCGGCGCCGCGCGGATCGCCGCACCGGGCTGTGATCCCGCACCAACGGGGCAGCATCTCTTCGTTCCGCGCGCACTACGCGTCGGCGCTCACGAGTTGGGAGGATGACGACAGGCCGGGGATCCGCGCGGCCACCGACCCCGGGAGGGCAACAGGATGGACATCTTCTCGCCGATCGACGGTTCCGTGATCGCCCGCATCCCGGAGACGAGCCCCGAGGACGTCCGCTCCGCCATCGAGGCGGCCCGCTCGGCGTTCGCCGAGTGGTCGGTGCGCTCACCGATCGAGCGCGGCCGGATCCTGCGCCGCGTCGGGCAGCGGATGCTCGAGCGCGAGGAGGAGCTGGCGCAGCTCGAGGCGCGGAACCTGGGCGCGCCCTACGCGGCGAGCCTGGCCATGGTGCGCCGGGCCGCCGGCTCCTTCGTCTACTTCGGCGAGCTCGCCGACAAGGTGACCGGCGATGTGATCCCGGTCGAGGGCGAGTATCTGACCTACTCGATGCGCGAGCCGCACGGCGTGGTCGCGGCCATCGTGCCGTGGAACGCGCCCATCATCTTCGCGACCAAGAAACTGGCGCCGGCGCTCGCCTTCGGCAACGCCTGCCTGCTGAAGCCCTCGCCCGAGACGCCGCTCACCGCGCTCCTGCTCGAGGAGATCATGCGCGAGGCCAGACTGCCGGAGGGACTCGCACGGGTGCTCCCCGGGGGCCGGGCGACCGGCGAGGCGCTCACCGGCGATCCGCGGATCTCGTTGATCGTCTTCACGGGTCACGACGCGACCGGCAAGGCGATCGCGGGCGCTGCGGCGCAGAACCTCGTTCCCACCGCACTCGAGCTGGGCGGCAAGTCGGCGCAGCTGGTGTTCGCGGACGCACCCGCACGGCGCGTGGTCGACGGCCTGGTCAGCGGCGTGTTCGGCAACACCGGGCAGGCGTGCATCGCGGGCAGCCGGATCCTGGTGGAGCGCGGTTTCTCGGACGAGCTCTTCCGCCGGCTCGCGGAGCGCACCCGCTCGATCATCACGGGCGATCCGCTGACGCCCGCGACCGAGCTCGGCCCGCAGACGACGGCGGCGCAGATGGAGAAGACGAATCGGATGATCCGGGAGGCGGTGGAGGCGGGCGCGACGGTGCTGGCGCAGGGCGAGCTGCCCGCGGAGCCGGAGCTCGCGGCCGGCTACTTCGTACGGCCGACACTGCTCACCGACGTGTCGTCCGAGATGGCGATCATGCGCGAGGAGGTCTTCGGCCCGGTCGCCGCGGTCACGACCTTCGCAGACGAGGCCGAGGCGGTAGCACTCGCGAACGACACCGAATACGGGCTCGCCGCGGGCATCTGGTCGAGCAACGCCGCCCGCGTGCACCGGGTCGCGGCAGCGCTGCGCGCCGGCACGATCTGGGTGAACACCTACGGCGTGATCTCGGATCGCGTGCCGTTCGGCGGCGTCGGCCGCTCGGGCTACGGGTGTTTTAATGATACGGCGGCCACCGAGATCTACACGCGGCTCAAGGC
>CAMFIY010000010.1 GCA_945952575.1 uncultured Leucobacter sp. | reverse complement strand
GCGGATCCCGATTCGACGCACCGGGGTCTTCGCGAGCGATGACTCCCAGCACCATGGCGTGCGTGATCCTCATCCGGCTCACGAGCGGCTCCGGCTCGGCCGCCACGAGCTTCTCCAGCGTCTGCTCGCTCCAGGCGACGAAGCCCTGCGGCGCCGATTTCTTCTTCGGCCCCTTGCCGACCTTCTTGCCGGCGGCGCGTTGCGCCTCGATCTTGGCGCTGGCGCGCGCGTTCTCGACCTCGTGCTCGGGGGCGAGCGCGATCACATCGCCCTCGGTGTCGAAGCCGGCGCGACCGGCGCGACCGGCGATCTGGTGGAACTCGCGTGCGCTCAGCCGCCGCATCTTCTCGCCGTCGTACTTCGTGAGCGCCGTCACGACGACCGTGCGGATCGGCACGTTGATGCCGACTCCCAGCGTGTCGGTGCCGCAGATGACGCGGAGCAGCCCGCGCTGCGCGAGCTGCTCGACCAGGCGCCGGTAGCGTGGCAGCATGCCCGCGTGATGCACGCCGATCCCGGATCTGACCAGACGGGAGAGCGTGGATCCGAATCCCGTCGAGAAGCGGAAGTCTCCGATGGCGTCGGCGATCTCGTCGCGCTGCGCACGATCCAGCAGCCGGATCGAGGCGAGCGCCTGCGCCTGCTCGACCGCCTGGGATTGGTTGAAGTGGACGAGGTAGGCCGGTGTGCCGCCCTCGGCCAGAAGCAGCTCGATCACCTCGTGCGCCGCGCGGATCTCGTAGGAGAAGTGCAGCGGGACGGGACGCTCGACGCCGGTCACCATGGCGGTGTCGCGGGAGGTGCGCCGGGTGAGATCCTCCGCGAGCTCCGAGACGTCGCCCAGCGTGGCCGACATCAGCAGGAACTGCGCACCCGGCATCAGCAGCAGCGGCACCTGCCAGGCCCAGCCTCGGTCGGGCTCGGCGTAGAAGTGGAATTCGTCCATGACCACCTGGGTGATGCCCGCCACCGACCCATCCCGCAGCGCGAGATTGGCGAGGATCTCTGCGGTGCAGCACAGGATCGGGGCGTCGGGATTGATGCTCGTGTCTCCGGTGACCATCCCCACCCGCTCGGCGCCGAAGACCGCGGTGAGGTCGAAGAACTTCTCGCTGACCAGCGCCTTGATGGGTGCGGTGTAGACCGTGCGGCGGCCCTCCGCGAGAGCGAGGAAGTGCGCGCCGAGGGCCACGAGCGATTTGCCCGTGCCAGTCGGCGTGGCGAGGATGACGTTCGAGCCCAACGCCAGGCCGAGCAGCGCCTCCTCCTGCGCCGGATAGAGCTGGAGCCCGCGCTCTGCGGCCGCCCACCCCTCGAAGGAGGTGAAGAGCACGTCGGGTTCGGGCGTGGCGCCCGCGGGGGTGGCCGGTCCCGCGAGCTCGTCGAGGATCCGCGCCAGGCTCATGCGTCAAGACTAGTGTCGGGGGTCGCCAATAGACTCTCGACCATGGCAGACCCCCTCCTCTTCCGTCCCTTCACCCTCCGCGAGCTGGAGATCCGCAACCGCCTCTGGGTGGCCCCGATGTGCCAGTACTCGGCGGTGGCGCCGAGCGGCCCGGGCGAGGGCGTGCCGAGCGACTGGCATGTGCAGCACCTCGGCGGCCTCGGTCGCGGCGGCGCGGGCCTGGTGATGGTGGAGGCGACGGGGGTCGTGGCGGAGGGACGGATCACACCCGGCTGCCTCGGCCTGTACTCGGACGAGCAGGAGCAGGCGTTCGCGCGGATCGTGCCGATGGTCCAGGCCCATGGGGCGCGGATCGGGATCCAGCTCGCCCACGCCGGCCGCAAGGCCTCCAACTACCGCGATCTCCCGGGCGAGCCCGAAGGGTCGATCCCGCTCGATGCGGGCGGCTGGGAGACGGTGGCCCCGTCGGCGATCGCGTTCGGCGACTACGCCGTGCCGCGCGCGCTCACCGTCGCCGAGATCGAGGAAACCGTGGAGGCGTTCGTGGACTCGACGCGGCGGGCGGTGCGCGCGGGCTTCGACGTGGTCGAACTGCACGCGGCGCACGGCTACCTGCTGCATTCCTTCCTCTCGCCGCTGAGCAACCATCGCAGCGACGCATACGGCGGGTCCCCGGAGAATCGGGCTCGACTCCTGCGGCAGATCGCGCGCGCGATCCGTGCGGAGTTCGCTGAGCTCCCGCTCATGGTCCGCATCTCGGGAGACGAATGGGTCGAAGGAGGCTTCGGACCGGACGACGCGGCGCAGCTCGCCATCTGGCTGGCCGAGGACGGCGTGGATCTGATCGACAACTCGACCGGAGGCAACGTGCCGGAGGCGCCGGAGGGCGTCGGCCCGTCCTACCAGGTGTTCGTCGCCGCGCGCGTGCGCGAGACCGGGATGCCCGCGGGAGCCGTCGGCGAGATCAACTCCGCCGAGCAGGCGGAGGGGATCCTCAAGACCGGCCAGGCCGACGTCATCACGCTCGGGCGGCCGCTCATGGGGAACCCGCACCTGCCGATCTTCTGGGCCCACCAGCTGCGTGCGAAGCATGCGCACGAGCTCGTGCCCCCGCAGTACCAGTGGGCCAGGTTCGGTCGATGACGGCTGCGACGGCGCCTCCCAGGCCGACGAGCGGCTCGGTGTCGGGTGCGAGCGTGCAGGATCTGATCGGCTGGCGGATGCGGGCGCTCGGCCTGTGGCGGCCGATCCCGGGAACTTCGGCGGACGCGGGATCCGGGGCCGAGCGGGTGCGCGCAGTCGCCGAGCACCTCTTCGCGCTGCAGGGACAGGACTGGACCTCCTCGCGCTGGGCGCTCGGCGTGCGCGCTCCCGGCACTGTGGACGCCGACGTGCTCGAGGCGTTCAACAACGGCGGCCTCGTCCGCTCGTGGCCGATGCGCGGCACCATCCACGTGCTCGCCGCGGAGGACATCGGCTGGGTGCAGGCCGCCACCGGACGACAGGTGCTGCGCGGGGCCGCGAAGCGCCGCGAGTTCCTCGGACTCGACGACGCCTCGCTCGCGAAGATGACCGATGTCGCCGTCGAGCGGCTCTCGGGCGGCAACTCGCTGAGCCGCGACGAGCTGGGTCGGGCCTGGTCGGAGGCCGGGATCACCGGCCAGGCCGGCGCGGGCCTCGGTCAGTGGCGCTACCACGTCATCTGGTGGCTGAGTCAGAACGGACTCATCGTGGCCGGCCCGGTGGACGGGGGCGAGCCGCGCTTCCGTCTGGCGTCGGAATGGATACGCGCCCCGCGACGACTCGAGGGCGAGGAGGCGCTCGCGGAGATCGCCGCACGCTTCGCCCGCGGACGAGGCCCGATTCTGGATCGGGACCTGGCATGGTGGACCGGTCTCGGCCTGCGCGAGGTGCGCACAGGCATCGCCGCAGCCGCTGCAGAAGGCCGACTCGAGGCCGTCGACGTCGACGGTGCGACGCACTGGGCGCAGCCCGAGCTCCTGGCGGGGCCGAGCGACCCGCCCGAAGATGACGGCCCGCATCTGCTCCCCGGCTTCGACGAGCACCTCCTCGGCTACACAGAGCGCAGCGCGGTGCTGGAACCCGCGAACTTCGAGCGCATCGTTCCGGGACGCAACGGGATGTTCCGCGCGACCGTGGTCGAGCACGGCAGAGTGATCGGGGTGTGGACGCGCACGACGCGGGCGAAGGCCACCCGCATCGAGATCGAGCCGTTCCCGCGCAAGCGGATCGGCCTCCGCAGACTGACGGCGCCGGCCCGGGCATGGGGTGCGTTCCACGGGGTCCCGGTCGAAGTGGTCAACGCGGAGGCGATCAGACCGGCGAAGTGATTGGCACAGCCATACCGCGGCAACCCTGGTCCACTCGAGCCTCCGCCCGGTCGGGGGTCGCCGCTACCCTGGAGCCATGCACCTCGAAGAGCTCCTCCTGGTCGCCGTCGCCGCGATCGTCGTAGTCGTCGCGGTAGCGATCTTCTCGGGTCGCATCGGCATCGCCGCGCCGCTGATCCTCGTCGTGCTCGGCATCGGCGTGGGCTACATCCCGGGCGTCCCGCTCATCCGGCCCGAGCCCGAGATCATCCTGGTCGCCGTGCTCCCCCCGCTGCTCTACTCGGCGGCCGTCAACGTCCCGGTGCTCGACCTCAGGCGCAACATCGGGCCGATCGCCGGCCTCTCAGTCGTCCTCGTGATCGTCTCCGCGCTCATCATCGGCCTGCTGCTTCACCTCGTCGTGCCGAACCTGCCGTTCGCCGCGGGCGTGGCCCTCGGCGCGGTGGTCGCGCCGACCGACGCCGTGGCGGCCACCTCGATCGGCAAGCGGCTCGGCCTGCCGCCCCGGCTCGTCACGATCCTCGAGGGCGAGAGCCTCGTCAACGATGCGACCTCGCTCGTGCTCCTGCGCACCGCACTCGCCGCCGTCGCCGGCAGCTTCGTGTTCTGGCAGGCGGTCGGCACCTTCGCCTACGCGGTCGTCGTCGCCGTGCTCGTCGGCTGGGTGGCCGGCATGGTCACGGTCTGGGTCCGCTCGAAGCTCAGCAACCCCGTCTACGACACCGTGCTCTCCTTCGCGGTGCCGTTCATCGCCTTCGTGCCGACCGAGTACCTGAACGCGTCGGGCGTCCTCGCGGTCGTCGTGACCGGCCTCTACTCGGGGCATCACGCCGCGAAGAAATTCAGTGCGACGGCACGGGTCAACGAGCGGCTGAACTGGCGCACGGTGCAGTTCGTGCTCGAGAACGGCGTGTTCCTCCTGATGGGCGTCGAGCTGCACGCACTGGTCGAGGATGTGGGCCGCAGCGACCTGCGGCTCACTCACACCCTGCTGCTCGCGATCGGCGTCGTGGTGGTGCTGATCGTGCTCCGGGTCGGCTTCATGGTGCCGATGATCTGGTCGCTGCAGCGCTCGTTGCCGCGCTACGAGGCGCGTGCCGCAGGCATGCAGCGCCTCGCGGAACGCGTCGAGGCGATCCCCGAGGAGTCACTGCCCGAGACCGGCACCCGCGCGCGTTCGAGACTGAGTCAGGTGAGCCGGATCGCCGCCCGTACCGCGGCCGACCTGCAGCACGCCAGGGAGCAGGGCCTCGATCGCCGCGGCGGGTTGATCCTCGGCTGGAGCGGCATGCGCGGCGTCGTGACCCTGGCCGCGGCGCAGTCGATCCCGACGACGGTGACCTACCGTTCGCAGCTCATCGTCATCGCGTTCCTCGTCGCCGTGATCACCCTGCTGCTGCACGGGCTCACCCTCCCGGCGCTGATCCACCGGCTGAAGCCGGCCGGCCCCCCACGCAACCACCGCCAGCAGCAGCTCGTCTCCCTCTCGAAGGAACTGGTCGCGGAGGGAACCACCGCGTTGGAGGGAGCGCCCGAGCGCGAGCACGAACGATCCGAGCAGGATCCCGAGCACCACGAGCCATCCGAGTTCACGGTGAAACGCGCACGGGCCAGCGTCCGGGAGTCGCTCGCGCCGCTCGCATTCTCCATGACGATGACGCAGACGACCTCGACGCCGACCGAGAAATCGGCGCGCATGGCTGATGAGGCGCTCAGCTACCTCCGCCTCGCCCGCGTCGTTCTGGACGCACAGCGGGCGGCGCTGCTCGAAGAGCGCGCCATCGGGCAGTACAGCAGCGAGACCCTGCGCGCAGCCGAGTCGGCGCTCGACGCCCACGAGCTCAGGCTCACTCCCCCGCAGAAGCACTGAGGCGGCGCCATGAACTTCAGGGAACGGATGCTCCGACGCAGCGTGCAGCTGCTCGTCGGCCTCTTCCTCTTCGGCTTCGGGATCTCCCTCATGGTGCGCGGAGGCCTGGGCACCGCGCCCTGGGACGTGCTGACGCTCGGCATCATCAGTCACCTGCCGCTGAGCTTCGGGCTGACCACCGTCCTGCTCAGCATCGTCGTGCTGCTGTGCTGGATCCCGCTGCGCGAACGACCGGGACTCGGCACCGTGCTCAACGTCGTCATGATCGGGCCGAGCGCCGACATCGGTCTCCTGATCCTGCCGGAGACGACGCAGCTCTGGGCGCGTATCCTCTACCTGCTCGCCGGCGTCGCGACGATCGGGCTCGCAACCGGCCTCTACATCGGCTCCCGCTTCGGCCCAGGCGCGCGAGACGGCCTGATGACCGGCCTGCATCGCGTCACCCGGCTGCCGATCTGGATCGTGCGCACCTCGATCGAGGTGACCGTGGTGCTGCTCGGCTGGCTGCTCGGCGGCAACGTCGGCGTCGGCACGCTGCTCTTCGCCCTGACCATCGGTCCGCTCTGCCAGTTCTTCCTCCGAATCTTCAACGTGCCGCTCGCCCGGGACGGCGGGGCACCGACGGAAGAGTCAGCCGAGACCGCCGAGCTCGAGGGCGCCGAGCCGGGCTCCGCCACCGACTGAGCCGGGCTACTCCGGCAGCCGCACCGGGTTCTGGTGGTGGCTGAACACGATGCTCGTGCGCGTCGACGACACCGCGGGATGCGCCGAGAGGTGCTCCATCACGAAATCGCGGACGTGATCCGAATCGCGCGCGGCCAGGTGGATGATGAAGTCCTCGACGCCGCCGAGGAAGAAGAGCTGCAGCACCTCCGGCAGCGAACGGAGCTCGTCGCTGAACTCCGAGATCCGCTGCCGGGCGCCCGAGCGGATCGAGACGCTGACGAGCACCTGCAGGGTCCGCCCCATCACCGCCGGATCCACCGTCGCGGTGAAGCCGGTGATGATCCCGCGCCCCACCAGGCTGCGCACGCGGGCGACGCAGGTCGACGCCGCGATGCCGACGCGATCCGCGAGCTCCGCATTGGTCATGCGCCCGTCGCGCTGCAGCTCCTCGACGATGAGGCGATCCACCTCGTCCAAAGGGGTCTCGCTTCGAAGATTCTTCGACCGCTCCATCCTCGCTCCGATCTTTCAAGAGTGATCCCACGTGATTATGCGGGTTTCGTCGAAGATTATTCTAACCACTGCTGAAAGCTTCGCAGATAGTGCAGAATCTAGATGAAGTGCGCTGTATCGGCGCCCGAGAACGACTGGAGCAGACCATGCGCGTCGGTATTCCCACCGAGATCAAGAACAACGAGAACCGTGTCGCCATCACGCAGGCGGGCGTCTTCGAGCTGAAGCGCCGCGGGCACGAGGTGCTGGTGCAGGCCGGGGCCGGCCTGGGCTCGGCCATCACCGACGCCGACTACGAGGCTGCGGGCGCGACCATCATCGCCACCGCCGACCAGGTGTGGGCCGACAGCGACATGATCCTGAAGGTCAAGGAGCCCATCGCCGCCGAGTACGACAAGATGCGCAAGGACCAGGTGCTCTTCACCTACCTGCACCTCGCCGCCTCGCGCGAGTGCACCGACGCCGTGCTGAAGTCGGGCACCACCGCGATCGCCTACGAGACCGTCCAGGTCGGCCGCGCGCTGCCGCTGCTCGCCCCGATGTCCGAGGTCGCGGGCCGCCTCTCGGCGCAGGTCGGCGCTTACTCCCTCATGAAGGCCAACGGCGGCCGAGGCGTGCTGCTCGGCGGCGTGACCGCGACCCGTCGCGGCAAGGTCGTCGTCATCGGCGGCGGCGCAGCCGGCGAGCAGGCCGCGCGCATCGCCTACGGCATGGGCGCGGACGTCACCATCATCGACATCTTCATCCCCCGCCTCAAGCAGCTCGAGGACGAGTTCAACGGTCGCATCCAGACCCGCACCTCGAACGCGCACAACATCACCGAGGCGCTCAAGGACGCGGACCTGGTCATCGGCTCCGTGCTGATCCCGGGCGAGAAGGCGCCGAAGCTCGTCACCGACGAGATGGTCGCGCAGATGAAGCCGGGCTCGGTGCTCGTCGACATCGCCATCGACCAGGGCGGCTGCTTCGAGAACTCGCGCCCGACGACGCACGACGATCCCACCTTCCAGGTGCACAACTCGATCTACTACTGCGTGGCGAACATGCCCGGCGCGGTCCCCGAGACCTCGACCGCGGCGCTCACCAACGCCACTCTCCCCTACGTGGTCGCGCTCGCCGACAAGGGCTGGGTCAAGGCGCTGCAGGCCGACGAGTCGCTCGCCAAGGGCCTCAACGCCCACGACGGCGTGCTGACCTTCAAGGGCGTCGCCGAGGCCTTCCCCGAGCTGGCGTTCTCGCCGGTCGAGGATGTGCTGGCGGCCAACGCGTAGGCATCGCGCAGCTTCGCGCGGGTTCTCGCGCGCACGCACCATGGGTCCGGTTCCGTGAGGAGCCGGACCCACTCGCGTTCGCGGGGAGCCGCGCTTTCCGCGGCGCATCTGCCTCGCCAGGGCCCCGGCGAGCGTCGCGCTGGGTGCGGGGCGCCGGCGATCCCTGCTTCCCCGAGCGGACCTCTATTCGCCGAGCAGACCGCCACTGCCCCGGCGCAGCACGGTCCGCTCGCATACAAGGGGTCCGCTCGCGGATGGCACGGACGGTGCGGATTGCGCAGACGGAGCTCACGGCAATCGCTCCAGGAAGGCCGCCGTCTCGGCGCCGTACGCCTTCGAGGCCCGCTCGGAGACCCGTATGCCGAAAGCGGTCAGACGGGATTGGAACCGCGCACGGCTCCTCGTGTCGCCGGCATCCCAGCGGGCGCCGATCAACCCGGTGACACCGCTCACCCAGTCGTGCCGCCGTTTCTCCGCCCAGAACACCTCCTCCGCGGATCGCCCGCCGAGCAGTTCCGCCTCGAAGTACTTGACCTTCCCGTCGCACTCGCCGAAGAAGCCATGCTCTCGGCATAGGAAGTCCACGTACGCTGTGCGCCCGTCTTCGGATGGCACAGCGACCTGCAGCTCGGGATCGATGCCCGACTGGAGCAGCCTCAATCGACTGACCGATTCGAGCACCGACTCGGACAGCGGATTGGCGAGCCTCGCGAGCGCGCGGACGGCGCGAACCCCTCGCCCTCCGCGGGCCAGGTGCGCCCGCTCGAGCATCCGCGTCCTCCAGGTTCCCCAAGCCGTACGGTCTATCAGACGACGATCGGAGAACTCTCGGTTCAGCCAATGGTCGGCACACGCCAGGGCGATCGGAAACGGCTCCACGCGTGCCAGGTCGTACAGGGTGCGCTCCGGCGACGTGCAGGTGAACCCGTCGCGCATCACGGTCTCGTCCATGCCGAGCACCGCGCGGTGACGCACATGGTTCACCACTCCGGAACTGCTCGCACCCGGCTCCGCAATGGTGTGGATGATGCGTGGATCGTTCGCCCTTCCGCTCCTCCGATCGTCCGACTCGCCGCTCCGAGTTCCGGCCTGCCCTCCCGCCACCCACCTCGACCAGACCGGCAGACCGAGAAGAGTCGCCGCTGACCGGTGCGAGTAGACGCGCATGGGATCGCCGGATCGCCGCGCGGCGATCAGGGCGGCGAGATGCCGGTCCTCGCCGCGAGCCTCTTGCCAGGCCGCTCCGCGCAGGTACCACCCTTTCCGCAGCCTCACGAGTTCACCTGCAGCCAGTGCAGCCGACACGCCTCGATGGGAGAACCCCTCACGAGCGAGGCCCTGCGCAGACACGATCTCACACGAGATCCGCTCGATTCGTTGCGCGGTCGTCGCTTCCATGACGCCATCCTGGTCGATCGAGAATCGACGCGGAGCCGCTTCCGGAAATCTGTGGAGAGCTCTCCCCTGCGGCGGCTTGTGAGCGCAGAACCCCAGCTCGCTGCACCGGCGCCGCTCCCTGCGCTTCGCCGTTCGCTCTCACCGCGAGCGGACCCCTTCCCGCCGAGCGGACCCACTCGGTGCGGGCGAATAGTGGTCCTCTCGGCAGAGAGGGATCCGCCCACGGAAGAGGGAAAGGACAGGGCAGCACAGGGCAGCACAGAGCGGGGCGCCTACTCGCTGGGCTCGCCGATCGAGAGCATCAGCCGGTTCGCCCAGTTGAAGAAGGCGCCGGCCTGGATCACGTCGAGCAGCGAGAGCTCGTCGAGTCCGACGCCGCGCAGCACGGCGATCTCATCGGCGCCGAAACGGGACGGGGTCTCCGTCAGTGCGACGGTCGCGTCGATGATCGCGTCGAGCCGAGGCGACAGTCGTACGGACACCCCCTCGTCGAGCAGACGCTGCACCTCATCGCGATCCGCTCCGTTCTCAACGGCGAAGCGCGAGTGAACCGACGCGCAGAAGACGCACGCGTTCAGCCGCGAGGCGGCCGCGGCCGCGAACTCTCGCTCGGCCCGCGGCAGACCGGCGTCGGTGTTGAAGAAGATGTCGAGATCGGTGAGCGTGCGCTCACGCAGCGCCTCAGGATCCCTCGCCAGCAGCCGGAAGTAGGGCATGTGCACGCGGTCGCGCTCGACGAGCGCCGCGTAGTGCTGTTCGGTGAACTCGGCGACGGGCAGCGGTTCGAGCCACGGCTTCCAGCCGAGCGCCGCCTGCGTGAACCGGTGCGGCTCGGTCGCCCGAGGCGCCGGCGGCAGCTGCTCGCGCCTCGTGGCCCGGCTCGGGGATCCTTCCGCGGCGGAGCCGCCTCCGGCGCCTCGCGGCTGCGTCTCCGCATCTGCGCTCCGCGCCTCCGCCTCGCGGGCGAACCCGGCGGCGAGCGCCGCAAGATCCGCCGACTTGGTGCCGGCCTCGCCGAGAGCGTCGAGCCCGCGCACCACCCGCAGCTGGAACGACAGAAACGCCACGAGCTGCGAGAGCGTGACGATTCCGGTCGTGCTCCACCCGGCGTCGAGCAGCGCCTGCAGCGGCTCGCGGGCCGAGTCGCGGGGGTGCAGGACGAGCAGGTGCGCATGCTCGAGCGCCGCGGAGAGCCGGTCGCCGAGCGCGTACGCCGCCTCGACCGAGGAGACGCGGTAGATCGGCCCCTCGGTGCGGTCGCGCGCGGGATCGAACGGATCGGGCGCGGTGTCGGCGCGGAACGCTCCGTACGGCCCGCTCGCGGCGGCGGCCCCCGCCTCGGCGACGATCAGCGGTTCGAGGGCGGCGCCGGCGCCGGCGCCGAGATCCCGGCCCGTCTCGCGCAGCAGCGCCCCGTAGAACTCGACGGCCGCCGGCTCGGCGTGGAGCCGCGCGACGAAGAGCGCCACCGCGGCCCGCTCGGCGAGCGAGACGTGCGAGTCGTCCGCGGGCACGAAGAGCGCGGCGAAGCTGCCCTGCGCGTGCTCGCGCGCCTCAGGGCGGCGCCGGCGTGCGCGGTCGCGCTCGTCGCCTGTGGCGATCCCGGCGAGGGCGTCGATGATGTCGGGTGGGGTCATGGTCGATCCTCCGGGCGTCTGTGTCTGCGGGCGCATCGTCTGTTCAGGTGGCGGTGATGTCGGGCCTCGGCCCTCCCCTGCGAGTGGGGCCGTGAGTGCGGAGAGGAGCGAAGCGGGAGGGCAGGATCGGGCACGGTTCAGATCACCCACTGCCCGGAGGCGAGAGCGGCCCCGGGGACGGCGTCGAGCAGGCGTCGCGTGTACTCGTGCTTCGGATCCGCGAAGACCGCCTCGGCTCCCCCGTGCTCGACCTGGCACCCTGCCTGCAGCACTGAGACCGTATCCGAGATCTGCCGCACCACGGCGAGATCGTGCGAGATGAACACATAGGTCAGCCCGAGCTCGGCCTGGAGCTCGGCGAGCAGACGCAGGATCTGGGCCTGCACCGTGACGTCGAGGGCGGAAACCGCCTCGTCGAGCACGACGAGTTCGGGCTCGACGATGAGCGCGCGGGCGATCGCGACACGCTGGCGCTGGCCTCCCGAGAGCTCGCGCGGCCGACGATGCGCGAAGTCGGCGGGCAGCGCAACGAGTTCGAGGGCGTGCGCCACGCGGTCGGCACGGTCGGCGCGAGATCCGATCCGGAAGTTGCGGAGCGGCTCGGAGAGCGCCTGTCCGATGCTCTGCCTCGGGTCGAGCGGGGCGTACGGGTTCTGGTAGACGAGCTGGGTGCTGCGACGGAAGTCGCGCAGAGCCCGGCCGTGCAGGCCGGTCACCTCGAGCCCGCCGACCCGGATGTCTCCGGCAGTCGGCCGCGCGAAGCCCGCGATGGCGCGGCCCGTCGTCGTCTTGCCGGATCCCGACTCGCCGACGATCGCATGAGTGGTGCCGCGCGAGACGGCGAACGAGACGTCGTCGATCGCCACGAAGGCGTCGGATCCTCGGCCGAACTCCTGCCGCAGCCCGACGACCTCGAGCAGCGGTGCGGGCAGCGACCCTTCGGCGCTCTCGTCACCCTTCCTGTCGTCCTCGCCGTCAGCGAGGGCGATGCGCTCCCGATCCACGACCTGGCCGAACGAGGGCGCGTCGTCGATCAGCTGCTTCGTGTACGGCGACGAGGGACGCGCCAGCACCTGAGCGCTCGGCCCGGCCTCCTGCACTTCGCCGTGCCGCATCACGACGACGCTGTCGGCGCGATCCGCCGCCACCGCGAGATCGTGCGTGATGAAGAGCACGCCCGTGCCGGTCTCCTCGCGAAGCCGCTCGAGGAGGTCGAGCACGGTGCGCTGGACGGTCACATCGAGGGCCGAGGTCGGCTCGTCCGCGATGATCAGCTCGGGGCTGTTCGCGATCGCCGCCGCGATCAGCGCGCGCTGTCGCATGCCGCCCGAGAACTCGTGCGGGTACTGCTTGGCGCGCCGGATCGGGTTGTCGATCCCGACCTGTGCGAGCAGGGCGTGCACACGATCCCGCACCTCGGCGCTGCTCGATTGGCCGTGAATCCGGAGCGACTCGCTGATGCTGCGGCCCACCGTCTGCACCGGGTTCAGCGAGCTGCCGGGATCCTGCGGGATGAGGCCGATGCACCGACCGCGGAGATCGCGCCAGCGCCGCTCGCGCAGGCCGACCAGCTCCGTCGTTCCGAGCCGGCGCTCGTTCAGCGTGATACTGCCGCCCGAGATGCGGCCGTTGGAGGCGAGCAGACCGATCACCGACTGCGCGACCGTGGTCTTGCCGGAGCCCGACTCCCCCACGACCGCCGTGACCTTGCCCGCCTCGACATCGAAGCTCACGCCGCGCACCGCGTCGACCGTGCCGCGCCCCGTCCGGTACTGCACCGCGAGATCCCGGATGCTCAACAGTGGTCGATGCTCGGCGTTCGCCGACGGCGCCCGCGAGGGCGACGCGCTGACGGATTCCGCACTCATGACTTGCCTCCCGCGTCGATGGCCTGGCTCAGTCGGTTCGTGGCGAGCACGACGAGCACCACGACGATGCCGGGCAGCGTGGTCAGCCACCACGCGGTGGCGACGTAGTTGCGGCCCTCGGCGATGAGCAGCCCCCACTCGGGCGTCGGTGGCGGCGCCCCGTAGCCGAGGAAGCCCAGGGTCGAGATCTGCAGGATCGCGGAACCCAGCTGCAGCGCGGCGAGCGCGATCACCGGCGTGAGCGAGTTCGGCAGGACGTGCCGCCACAGCACGCTCCAGAAGGTGCCTCCGGATCCGTAGGCCGCCTCGACGAACTCGCTGGCACGCACGCTCACCACCTGGGATCGCGAGAGCCGCGCGAAGACCGCGACCGAGGTCACTCCGACGGCGATGGCTGCGTTCGTCGTCCCGAAACCGAGCAGGATGACGACACTGAGCGAGAGCAGCAGCGCGGGGATCGCGAGCAGCACGTCGACCAGGCGCATGAGCGCCTCCTCGGCTCGGCCGCCGACCGCGCCCGCGGTGACGCCGATCAGCGACCCGAAGACCAGGCCGACCAGGACGCCGACGAGGGCGGCGCTGATCGACTGAGCGGCGCCGTGGATGACGCGTGCGTAGAGATCCCGGCCCGTCGCGTCGGTGCCGAACCAGTGCGCGGCGCTCGGCGCCTGCAGCGCGGCGCCGACCTGATCGGTGGGGCTCACCGAGGTGAAGAGCCCCGGCGCGAATGCCCAGGCGAGCGCGACGAGCAGCACCAGGGTCGAGATCAGCAGGCCCGGCCTCAGAGCGACCCGGCGGGATCGACCCGGGCGAACACCGGGCTCTCGGCCGGTGCCGCTCGCGCGACCCTCGCGCATCCCGGTTTCGGAGGCGATCCGGGTGACGGCGGTCATCGAGCACCTCCCGCACGGGCAACGGTTCCAGGGGATCCGGCCGAAGCGGTCCGCTGCCGCAACCGCGGATCCAGCACCGGATAGAGCAGATCCACGATCAGGTTGATGACGACGAAGACCAGCGCGGCGATCACGACGACCGCGAGCAGCACGGGCGTATCGCGGTTCGCGACCGCCTGCGCCGTGAGGCTTCCGATCCCGACCCGGCCGAAAACGGCTTCGGTGACGATCGCGCCGCCGACCAGCTCGCCGAAGAGCAGGCCGGCCATCGTCAGCGCCGGCAGCAGCGCGTTCGGGGCGACATTGCGCCAGAGCAGCCAGCTCGTGCTCGCCCCGCGCGCCCGCACGACGCTCACGAACGGCTGATCCCGCACTTCGTCGATGCTGCGCAGGAACACCTGGGCGAGCGGCGCCGCGATCGGGATCATCAGCGTGATCGCGGGCAGGATCAGCGCCTGCACCGGACTCGCCCCGATCGCCGGGATCAGGCCCAGCCTGAAGGAGACGATCTGGATCAGCACGATCCCGATCCAGAACACGGGCAGGGAGACGAAGAGGGGCGGAAGGTTGCGGAAGGCCGCGCGCAGCCACCTGCCCGCCCCGTAGCTCGCGGTGAAGGCGATCAGGACCGCGAGGAACACGGAACCGACGATCGCGATGCCGGCGAGGACCAGGGTCGCCGGGAGCGCTGCGCCGATCAGATCCGACACCTTCGCGCCGCTCTGCACCGAGTACCCGAGATCGCCGCGCAGGAACGCGCCGATGCTGTCGAAGAACCTGAGGATGAGCGGCTTGTCGATGCCGTAGGAGTTTCGGATCTCAGAGATCTGCTGCGCCGACAGTCCCAGGTCGGGGCTGCTGTAGCGGGCCATCACGGCGTCGCCGGGCAGCGCGGCGAGGAGCAGATAGGCACCGGTGTATGCGAGCAGGAGGACCAGGAGCGCCTGGCCCACCCGCCGCAGCAGTGCCGGAGCGCTCATTTCCGGAGCGTCACGTCGTAGAAGGACGGACGGCCGACCGACTCGGTCTCGAAGCCCTGCACCGTGTCGCGCAGACCGTAGACCTGCGGCTCCTCGAAGAGCGGCAGGACGTAGGCCTGCTCCGCGAGACGCTGCTGCACCGCGGCCGATGCCGCCTGGCGCGCCTCGACCGTCGGAACCGAGGCGACCTTCGCGAGCAGCCGGTCGAGTTTCGGATCGAAGATCTTTCCGGTGGCGGGGTCGAGATTGACGAACGCGTTGCGATTGGCCGAGTAGAACTGGGACTTGATCACATCGAAGTCGGCGCGGCCGACCATGGAGTGGTAGACCTGGATCGTGTCGAGACTGCGCTGCGCCTCGTCCTGTGCCACCTGGTCGCCGGGGAACGGCTTCACACCGACGCCGACCTTGGCGAGCTGCTCCTGGATCAGGGTCACGACCTCCTTCGAGCGCGGCTGCGGGAGAGCCTCGTTGAAGGTGAGTTCGAGTTTCTTCCCCGCCTTCTCGCGGATGCCGTCGGCTCCGGGCTTCCAGCCGGCCTCGTCGAGCAGTTGCGCGGCCTTCTTCGGGTCGTAGACATAGAAGCTCGAGGTGTCCGTGTAGCCCAGCGCGGTCTCGGCGAGGATGCCGGTCGCGAGCGGGTAGCTGTCGGTGAAAAGCGTCTTCACGATCGCATCGCGGTCAATGCCCGCGATCAGTGCCTGGCGCACCCTGATGTCCGAGAGCAGCGGGTTGCCGAAGCGGAAGCTGAGGCTGTTGTTCACGCCGTTGGTGGCCGCCGCGACAAGGCTCAGGCCGTCGGCCGCGAACTGCGTCTCGTCGGGGGCGGGGATGGTGCGCGCGATATCTGCCTGGCCCGCGACGACGGTGCCGACGCGGACGCTCGCCTCACCGGCCACGATGTAGTGGAGGCCGTCGATCCGGGCCGCGCCCTGGTGCGCGCGTGACGCCGCGGCCCAGTCGTAGTCCTTGCGGGTCGTGAAACTGATCTCTTTGCCGATCTGCTCGTCCGAGATGACGAACGGCCCGCTGCCGATGATCTTCTTGGCGTTGCCCGGCCCGAAGCCCTCTCCGTTCAGTTCGAGGCTGGAGTTCGCGAGCAGGCCCGAGTTGATCGTCGAGGTCGCCTGGGCGAAGCCGGGGGACGGCGCCGAGAAGGTGAACTTCACGGTGTGGGAATCGATGACCTCGCCGTGGTCGTAATTGTTGATCGCCTCGGAGGTGCCGAGCGCCCGCTTCGTATCGCCCTTGCCGTAGAGGTCGAAGTTCTTGACGACGTTCTCGGCGTCGAGCGGGGTGCCGTCCGAGTAGGTCACGCCCTGACGCAGTGTGAAGGTGTACTCGGTCGCATCCTTGTTGACCTTCGGCAGTTCGGTCGCGATCCACGGCTCGAGTTCGAGCGTCTTCGGGTTCTGGTAGAGGAGGCGGTCGGTGATCTGGTTGAGCACGCCTCCGTTCGGGTAGAAACCGCCGGACGGCGGGTACAGCGTCGTCCAGGTCTGCGGCTCGAGATAGGTGAGGGTGCCGCCGGTGGCGGATCCCGCGTCACCGGTGTCGGTGTTGCCCGCGGAGCAGCCCGTCATCGCGATCGCGACGGCGGCAAGTGCTCCGATCCAGGCGATACGACTCTTCTTCACTGGGGGCTCCTTGTCGGATTTCGGGCGGATCCGGGTGCGGGATCCGCCGATGATCGGGGGTGGGCACGACTGCGCACCAGAAGCTATTCTTATGGGAGCCATAACGTCATGCAAATTCATGTCGTAACGAACCTTCATCATGGAGTGCAGGATCGGGAGCGCGACCGCACGCGCGGGCCGGGGCGGGGCGCCCCGGCCGCAAGACCGGTCGAGACCGTCACATTCGGTCATGCGACTCCGATTCGAACCGTGATCCGACCTATAACGGAAGCATGTCCCCCTCCAACCTCTCCACCACCGGCAGACCGGATCGCGCCACGATCGCGCTCATCGGCGCGGGCCCACGGGGCACCTCGATCCTCGAGCGGATCGGCGCGAATCTGCGCAACGACGGCGGTCTTCGACTCATCGATCCCGAGAAGCTCCCGCTCGATCTCCACGTCATCGACGATGCCGAGGACGGGGCCGGGCGCATCTGGCGCACCGACCAGCCGCGTGACCTCTGCATGAACACCCTCGCCCACGCGGTGACGCTCTTCACCGAGCCCGGCAGCACCGTCGAGGGTCCGGTATCCGCCGGTCCGACCCTCTACGAGTGGTGTGTGCTCGCGCTGCATGCGGCCTTCCCCTCGGCGAGATCGGGCGCGGTCGTGGCGACGATCCCCTCGGCGCACATCGCCGCGTTCCGCGAGTTCGGGACGCGCGCCGGGCTGGTCGCCGACTACCGCGCCGAGCTCGAGGAGCTGCTCCCCGAATCGCACCCGAGCCGCGCGCTCTACGGCGAATATCTGGGCTGGTGCTACCGCCGCGCGGTCGCCCTGTTGCCGGCGGGCGTGCGGGTCGTCCGACACCGCTCCCGGGCCACCGGAGTCGAGCGCGGGGGGCCGGGCGGCACCGAGGGCGCACCGCTCGACGAGCTCGATCGGCTCGACGCGCACGAACGGATCCTGCTCTCGGACGG
The DNA here is from genome assembly GCA_945952575.1 of uncultured Leucobacter sp. Taxonomy (GTDB): domain Bacteria; phylum Actinomycetota; class Actinomycetes; order Actinomycetales; family Microbacteriaceae; genus Leucobacter. The sequence continues at coordinate 2,450 of CAMFIY010000010.1, read as the reverse complement.
CACGCGGCTCGAGGCCGACGCGGTGATCCTGGCCACCGGTTGGATGCCGCGCATCCCCACCGCGAGTGAGCGCGAGCTCGAACGGCAGCTCGCCGATCGCCCCGATCTGACCTGGGTTCCGCCGGAGAGTCCCGTGAACCAGGATCTCTCCCGCATCACTGCGGGATCCCGCACCATCATCCGCGGGCTCGGGATGGGCTTCTTCGACACGGTGTCCCTGCTCACGGTGGGACGCGGAGGCGTCTTCGTGGAGGATCCCAGCGCACCCTCGGGCCTGCGCTACCACCCCTCCGGTCGGGAGCCGGCGCTGCACGCGACCTCGAACCGGGGGGTGCCCTTCCGCGCGAAGACGCTCTACCGCGCCCTGCCGCCGAGCCCAGAGCAGCGCTTCCTGCGCGCCGTCGATTGGTCGGCTCGGCCTCGCCCGATCGACTTCGACCGGGAGTTCTGGCCGCGGATCCTCGCGGACGCCTACTACGATCACGCCGAAACCCTCAGCCGGGTGCGCCCGGACGCGGTGCACGGTGGGGGCGACGAGATCCGCGCCGTGATCCTGGCCGCGCTGGACCGCGTGATCGCCGAGGGCGCAGGATCCGGCACCGGCGCTCTCGATGACGCCGCCCGGCTCGAGCACCCGGTGCGCACGATCGGCGCCGCCATCGCGACGCTGATCCCGAACCCCGACGACCGGCTGGATGTGCTCGGCGAGCTGCAGCCGGTGCGGCGCGGCTTCGGCTCCCCCGCCGAGTTCGACGCCTGGATCGTCGACCGCACGGCCCGGGATCTCGGCGAGGCGGAACTCGGCAGGCGGAGCGCGGTCAAGGCCGGGCTCTGGTCGATCAGCGCGGCGCGCGGGGTCGCGAGCCGAGTCGGGACCCTCGGAGGGTTCGACGCCGAATCGCGGCGGACGGGCTTCGCGACGCTCATGGCGGTGGGCGGCATGGTGGGATCCGGCCCGCCCGCCTTCCGCAACCGGCAACTGCTCGCACTCGTCGATGCCGGGATCGTGCGGTTCATCGGGCCGCAGGCCCGCCTGGAAGTGACCGCCGGCGGCTTCACCGCGTCCTCGGATGCGGTGGCCGGATCCGCCGGGACGGCGCCGGCCCTGATCGACGCCTGGATGCACTTCCACGACCTCGCCGAGACCGCCGATCCGCTTGCGCGAAGCCTCGCGGAGGCCGAACGCGCGCGTCCGTTCCGGGTGCCCGCGCGCAACGGCGTCGAGGAGGCGACCGGCGCCTTCGCGATCGACTTCGCGAGCGGCCGGCTGCTCGGGTCGGACGGCCGGATCGATCCGGCCGTGCACGTGGTCGGCATCCCCGTCGACGAGCAGTTGCACGACACGATCATCAGCCCGATGCCCGGCACGGATCCGCCGATGCTGCGGGAGACCGATCGAGTCGCACGGAGCGCGATCCGGGTGGCCGCCGCCGCGCACGGCATCGATCCCGCGCACGGCGCGGATCCGGAACCGGCGACCGACCACCGAGGAGCAGTGAATGTCTGAGACCGGCATCTCCGAGCACCGGCCCGTCGCACTCGTGACCGGCGCCTCGAGCGGCATGGGCAGTGCGATCGCACGGGAGCTCGCCGCAACGCACCACGTCATAGCAGTGGGTCGCGACGCCGTGCGCCTTGCCGCGGTCGTCGATCTGATCGAGAGCAGCGGTGACGGAAACGGGGCGAGTGCCGCGGCGTGGCGCTTCGACCTCGTCGAGGATCAGGAGGAGATCGGCGCTCGCGTCGCCGGCCTCGGCCGTCTCGATGCCCTCGTGCACGCCGCGGCGATCTCTCCGCGGCGCTCGGTTTCGGAGGCGGATCCGGCCGACTGGAACGCCCAGTTCGCCGTCAACGTCATCGCGCCCGCGGTACTCACCCGGCATGCGCTGCCCCTGCTGCGGAAGGCGCGGGGCACCGTCGTGTTCATCGGATCCGGCGCGGGAACCCGTCCGGTACCCGGCAGCGCTATCTACACGGCTTCGAAGCACGCGCTGCGCGCCGTCGCCGACGTGCTGCGGATCGATGAGGAACCGCACCGCGTGCGCGTCGCCACCGTCGCGCCCGGCCAGACCGACACCGAGATGCTGCGCGCCGCGATCCCTGCGGCCGAGTACGCGCCCGAGCGCTACATCCGGCCGGAATCCGTCGCCGGCACCGTGCGCTTCGTGATCGACGCACCGGCCGATGTGCAGCTCACCGACGTGGCCGTGCGTCCCCGCCAGGAGGTTGCGCGGATCTGAGCCCCCGGTCGGCGCAATAGGCTGGAGACATGGATCTGAAATTCAGTTTCGGCGCGTCGAATCCGCTGCCGCTGACGTCGGAGAGCACGGGATCGACCTCGCTCGGAGCCGGCTCGAGCTCGCTCGAACTGCGCGTCCGGCGCGAAACCGGGATCGGCGGAGCCCCGGGCGCGCTCGTCTGCGCGGCGGTCTCCGCCGACGGCGTGGAGT
>CAMFIY010000009.1 GCA_945952575.1 uncultured Leucobacter sp. | reverse complement strand
GCGCGGCCACTGGCTGCGTCAGCGCCTCATCGACGCCGACGGGGTCTACTTCGAGATGTCGACCGCCACCTCGCTCGTCGCCGTGATCGGCGCCGGAAAGTCGCCCGATCTCGCGCACGTCCATCGCGCCCTCGTGGCGGCCGTCGACTCCGAGGAGGCGCGCGCCGAGAGCGCCGCGCATGCGGACGACCCCGGCTTCCCGCCGCTGCCCGCTCCCGGCGAGCTCAGGCTGCTTCCCCGCGACGGCTTCTTCGCCATGACCGAAGTGGTGGCGGCAGCGGAGGCGATCGGCCGGATCTCGGCCGACACGCTCGCCGCCTATCCGCCCGGCATCCCGAACGTGATCCCCGGCGAGGAGATCACCGATCAGACCGTCGCGTTCCTGCAGGCGGTCGCCGCATCGCCCACGGGCTACGTGCGCGGCGCCATCGACCCCGCGGTCGCCCGCTTCCGCGTCGTGCTCGAATCCTGACCCGGCAGCTTCCGGATCCCGACCCCCACCCCACCATCCGAACGCCCACCGGCCCCCGCCCGATCCCGGGCCCGGGTCATCAGACAAGGAAGTCTCAGGAGACCACCATCATGACCGCTCCATCTCTGCGACAGCAGCTGTTCCGCGTGAAGCCCGTCCCGAAGGACGGCGTCGAGCAGGGCGCGCACCTCAAGCGCAGCATCGGCCTGTTCCAACTCACCCTGATCGGCGTCGGCGGCACCATCGGCACCGGTATCTTCTTCATCCTCTCGGAGGCCGTGCCGATCGCCGGCCCGGCGGTCATCTGGTCCTTCGTGATCGCGGCTGTCGTCGCCGGCCTGTCGGCGCTCTGCTACGCCGAGCTCGCCGGCAGCGTGCCGGTCTCGGGATCCTCCTACTCGTACGCCTACAGCACGCTCGGCGAGCTCCCCGCGATGGGCGTCGCCGCCTGTCTGCTGCTCGAGTACGGCGTCTCGACGGCGGCGGTCGCGGTCGGCTGGTCCCAGTACGTGAATCAGCTGCGCGGCAACCTGTTCGGCATCGAGCTGCCCGCCGAGCTCGCGAACGCGCCCGAGGCGGGCGGCATCATCAACCTGCCGGCGGTGATCCTCATCGTCCTCTGCGCGCTGCTGCTGATCCGCGGCACCTCGCACTCGATCGTCGCCAACACGATCATGGTGCTCATCAAGCTCGCGGTGCTCGTCTTCTTCGTCGCGGTCGGCATCACCGGCTGGAACGCCAACAACTTCGCCGACTTCGCCCCCTTCGGCATCTCGGGCGTCATGACCGGCGCCGGCCTGATCTTCTTCTCCTTCATCGGCCTCGACGCGGTGGCGACCGCGGGCGACGAGGTGAAGAACCCGAAGCGGAACATGCCGCTCGCGATCATCTTCGCCCTCGTCATCGTCACGGGAATCTACGTGCTGGTGTCGCTGACGGCGCTCGGCGCGCAGCCGACGGCCGACTTCGCGGGCCAGGAGGCGGGACTGTCCCAGATCCTCGAGAACATCATCGGGGCGTCGTGGCCCGGCACGCTGGTCGCCGCGGGCGCAGTGATCTCGATCTTCAGCGTGACCCTGGTCGTGCTCTACGGGCAGACCCGCATCCTCTTCGCGATGTCGCGCGACGGCATGGCGCCCAAGGTGTTCCAGAAGGTGAACCCGCGCACCATGACGCCGGTCGTGAACACCGTGATCGTGTCGGCGATCGTCGCCGTGCTGGCGGGTGTGCTGCCCATCAACTTCCTCGCGGAGATGACGAGCATCGGCACACTGGCCGCGTTCACCGTCGTCTCGATCGCGGTGATGGTGCTGCGCCGTCGCGAGCCGGATCTGCCGCGCGGCTTCAAGGTGCCGCTCTACCCGGTGGTGCCGATCCTCTCGATCCTCGGCTGCCTCTGGATCATCAAGGATCTGCGTCCGATCACCATCTGGGTGTTCCTCGGCTGGACCGCCGTCGTGCTGATCTGGTGGTGGTTCACCGGACGCAGGAACTCGGTGCTGGGCGAGCAGATCAAGACCGGTCTGATCGTGCTCGTGGGCCCGGGCAAGTACGTGCCCGGCAACACCGGCGCCGTGTCGATCGATGAGCTGGGCACGGATGCCGCCGACTCCGACGCGGCCGGTTCGGACGCTTCGGGATCCGCAGGCTCCGGTGCCGACGGATCCGCCGGGGGTGCCCGATGAGGATCGTGGTCGGGGTCGCGCCCGGGCACGCCTCGCACGCCGCGGTGCACCTCGGGGTGCTGCTGGCCCGATCCTCGGATCTGCCGCTCGTGGTCGTGGCCGTCAATTCGGCGGCCTGGCCGCCCCGGCGCACGCTGAGCGGCGTCGACGGCGAGTATCAGCGCTTCGTCGTCGAGCAGGCGGAGGCCGCGCTCGCGGAGGCGCGCGGGCTGATCCCGGGCGACATCGATGCCAGCTACCGCGTGCACGACGCGTCGAGTGCGCGTCGCGGGCTGCTCGAGGTGTGCGAGGAACTCGGGGCGCTGCGCCTGGTCGTCGGGGCGAAGGATCGGGGTGCTCATGAGGACGACCGCGAGATCGTGCTCGGCTCGGTGGTCACCGGGCTGCTGCAGGGCGCGCACCTGCCGGTCGCGATCGCCCCGCACGGATTCGAGGCCGCGCCGGGCGCCCGGATCGAACGGGTGACCGCGGCCTACAGCGGATCCGAGACCTCGGCCGAGCTCGTGCTCGGCGCGGCGGCGATCACCGCTGAGGCGGGCGAGGGGATCCGGATCGCCTCGTTCCACACTCGACCGCACGCTTATCTCACCGCGCGCGTCGGCCAGGAGGCCGATGATCAGATCATGGCCGAATGGGAGGCGCAGATCCGCGAGGACGTGGGGGTGATCCTGCGCGAGATCCAGGATCTCGCCACGCAGCCGGCCTCGGTCGAGGTGGCGGTGGGCGCGGGTGACAGCTGGCACGAGGCGCTGCGGGCGATTCCGTGGAAGACCGCTGAAGTCCTCGTGGTCGGATCCAGCAGCCTCGGCCCGTTCGCGCGGATCTCGCTCGGCTCGCACGCCGTGAAGATCGTGCGCAGCTCGCCGGTGCCGGTCGTGATGGTGCCGCGCCGGGCGACGGACGAGTATGCCGCGCAGGCGCATCGAGCATAATGAGTATGACAGGATCTCCGAGCAGGAAAGGCCCCCGATGACCGCAGAGAATCGTCAGATCTTGAGCCGGCCGAGCCCGGAGGGCACCCGGGTGGGGGAGCTGTGGTCGATCCTGCCGGAGGAGTCCGGGGTCGACGAGGCCGGCGTGCTGCACATCGGCGGCGTGTCGGTCGAGGATCTCGCGGAGACCTACGGCACCCCGCTGCACATCTATGACGAGGCCGGGCTGCGACGCCAGGCCCAGCGCTTCATGAGCGGGCTGGCGGAGCGGTGGCCGAACTCGGAGGTGCTGTGGGCGTCGAAGTCGTTCCCCGCAGCCGGGATGTATCGGGTGGCCGCAGAGGAGGGCATCTCGGTCGACATCGCCGGCGGCGGAGAGCTGCGTCTCGCTTTGGCCTCGGGCGTCCCGGCCGACCGGCTGCACTTCCACGGCAACGCGAAGACCGATGCCGAGCTGCAGATGGCGCTCGACGCCGGGATCGACGTGATCATCGTCGACAACGAGGATGAGCTGGATCGGCTCGAGCGGCTGCTCACGAAGCCGCAGAAGCTGCTGCTGCGCGTGATCCCGGGTGTGGAGGCGAAGACGCACGCCTCGCAGGCGACCGGCGGCGATGACTCGAAGTTCGGGCTGCCGATGGATCAGGCGCTGCGGGCGATCGAGCGCATGCGGGCGCATCCGCTGATGGAGTTCGAGGGCGTGCACCTGCACATCGGCTCGCAGATCCTGGATGCCTCGCAGTTCGGCGAAGCGGTGACGAAGATCTCGACCGCGGGGGAGTTCCCCGTCTACGACGTGGGCGGCGGGCTCGGCGTGAAGTACACGTACGAAGACAAAGCGCCGACCATCGACGAGTATCTCGACGCGGTCGTGGGTGCGGCGCGCGAGCACCTGCCCGCCGACGCGAAGATCATGATCGAGCCGGGCCGGGCGATCGTGGCGCGGGCCGGGGTGACGCTGTACCGGGTGACCACGGTAAAGCACACGGGTCGCGTGTTCGTAGCCGTCGACGGCGGTCTGGCCGACCAGATGGACGCCGCGCTCACCGGGCAGCGCTTCGAAGCGGTGCTGCCGAACCGCATGCTCGACCCGTGGACCGAGATCGTGCAGCTCGTGGGGCGCCAGTGCGAGTCGGGGGATCTGCTGGTCGATCAGGCGCCGCTGCCCGCGGCCCAGGTCGGGGATCTCGCGCTCGTCGCGACGACCGGTGCGTACGGATACACGCTCGCGAACAACTACAACGGTGCGCTGAAGCCCGCGATCGTGTTCGTCCGCGATGGCGAGGCGCGGCTCGTCGCCCGCCGGGAGACCTACGAGGAGTTCATGGCGCTGCACGCGCCGGTGCTCGAGGGTTAGACGCTCGGTCGCCGGCCGTCTCGTTTTGAGTTCCGGGCGGCGACCGGGTAAGCTTGACCCTCGGTGCTACTCCGGTTTTCCGGGTCGCCCATTGGGATATGGTGTAATTGGCAACACTACGGTTTCTGGTACCGTCATTCTAGGTTCGAGTCCTGGTATCCCAGCCACAATGCCCGCCGCTCGAGCCACCGCGCTTCGGGGGAGCGCTTCGAACAACGACGACCTCCTTGCGACGACAATCGCATGTCGATGCCGATCTACCGCCGGTCCGTCCTGTCGGGTGAGCTATTTCACGGCACCTGATCGCCACCCACGACGGTTGCGATCACCGGGTTGCGACCCATCTCCTCGGGAGGGCTGGAGAGTGGATCCTTCCCGAACACGGTGAAATCGGCGTAGTAGCCGCGTTGGATCCGGCCGCGAGCCTCCTCTTGCGCAGCGGCCAGGGCCGCATGCGTGGTCAGTCCTTCGAGGGCTTGCATCGCAGTCAAGCCTTGATCCGGCCGCACCGGAGCAGCATCTCCATGGTCGAAGCGTCGTCGCAGCTGCGCGTCGGCCATCGTCCAGCGCGGGTCGTACGGCGCCACCGGCCAGTCGCTTCCGAGCGCCAGCGTGCCGCCCGCCGCCCGCAGATCGGCCCAGCGGAAGCCTCGTGCCACGCGCTCGTCTCCGAGCCGTTGCGACCAGTTGTCGCTGCCGTCGGCGGCGCAGAAATGTGTGCAGTGCAGCGGTTGCATGCTCGCCGCCACACGACTGCGCCCGAATGACAGCACATCCGCGTCGCTCAGCACCTCGACGTGCTCGATGCGATGCCGTGCCACTGCTCCATAGCGCTCGGTGAGGCCGTCGAGCAGTGCGAGCACCTCGCGCACCCCGCGATCCCCGATCGCATGCACGGCAAGGTTGACTCCGGCGCGATGCAGCCGTGTCGCCACGTCCGCGAAGACATCGGGATCACGCCACAGCGAGGTCGTGCTCTCCCCATGCGTGTCGGGGTACTCAAGCCAGGCGGTTCCGCCGTCGACGGTGCCGTCGACCAGCAGCTTCACCCCGTCGACCCGCCACCGGCGACCGCGCTGTTGCTGCATCGCGATCACACTCTCCAGCTGGTCTCCCGGGACGAGCATCGGACGTAGATTCACGCGCAACGGCAGTTCGCCCTCGTTCTCCAATGCGCGCAACAGCTCGATAGTCGGCTCCACGCAGTCCATCACATCGATGCCGGTGAGACCGGTGCTCGCCATGCTGACGAATAGCTCGCGCAGCTGCTGACAGTGCTCATCGAAGCTCGGCAGCGGTATCAGTCGCTCCACCAGTTCATAGGCCTCACCCTCGATCAGGTAGCCGGTCGGCACGGCCGAGCCATCAACCACGATCTCTGAGCGTGAGGCGAAGCTGCGTGGTCCGTCGATTCCAGCCTGGGCGAGCGCCGGCCCCGAGGCGATTGCCGAGTGCCCGTCCGCGAACAGTACGAAACCCGGGCCGCGCTCGAACGCAGCCCCCAGAGCGGCCGCGCTCGGGGTCGAATTGCCGAACACGGCGGGGTCGAGCCCGCGACCGCGCAGCCAGGCCGAGTCACCCACGCGATCGCGCTGCTCGGCAAGAGCACGCACCACTTCGTGGAGCGAGTGCACTTCGGCCAGATCGACGCTGTCCACCATCTCCGCCAGACCGATCACCGGGTGGACATGGCCGTCGATCAAGCCGGGCACGATAGTGGCATCGCCGAAATCGACCACGCGATCGGCACGCGATCGCAATTGATCCGCCTCGCCCACTGCGACGACCCGGTCATGGTCCACCAGCACGCCGTCGACCTCGGGCGCATCCTCGCTCAACGTTCGGATGGTGCTCGCCGTGTAGAGAATCGTCATGTCGCAGCAACTTTCAGCTTCGGTGCGGCCGCGATCAGCCGCCGGGTGTAGTCGTGCTGCGGTGCATCGAGCACCTCGGCGACCCTGCCCGACTCGATCAGTCGACCCGCCTGCAGCACCGCCACGTCGTCGCAGACGTAGTGTACGAGATCGAGATCATGAGTGACGCAGACCAGCGTGACGCCGGTTTCTCGCCGCAGCTCCTTGAGCAGGTCGAGGACCGCGGCCTGCACCACCACATCGAGCGCACTCGTCGCTTCGTCGGCGAACAGGATCTCGGGTTCGAGTGAGAGCGCACGGGCGATGGCCACGCGCTGCTTCTGCCCGCCCGAGAGGGAGGCAGGTCGTTGCCCGGCCGTCTTCGTCGGCAAACGGACCAGATCAAGCAGTTCGTCCACGCGTCGGTCCACCTCTCCACGCGGCACCATCCGGTGCACGCGCAGGGTCTCCCGCAGCGTGGCGCGAACGGTATGAGCCGGATTCAGGGTGGTACCGGGATCCTGAAACACCATCTGCAACGCCCGGCGTTCGCGTTCACCGCGTCGCCTGCCCAGCTCGCTGCCTTCGAGCAGGATCCGCCCTGCACTCGGCCGCTCCAGACCCAGTGCAGCGCGGACCAGTGTGGACTTGCCGCTGCCGGATTCGCCGACGATGCCGAGAGAGCCGCCCTTCGGCACGGCGATGGTGACGTCGTCGACCGCGATCACGGGAGAGCCGGATCCGATCCGTAGCAGCCGCGTCAGCGCCCCGGAGCGCGCGAAGGTGACGCTCACCCGGTCGAAGCGGAGCATCTCAGCGGCGCCGCCCGCCATGTTTCCGGTATCCGCGTTCATCCTCGGCCTCCTGCCGGCTCCGTCATCCTGCGGGCGAGATTCGCGGTCAGCAGTTCTCGGGTGTACTCCTGCCGCGGCGCCGCGAGCACCTCGGCGAGCACCCCGCGCTCCACCTCTTCGCCGTCGCGCAGCACCAGAATCCGCTCGCAGAGTTCGGAGACCACAGCCAAGTCGTGGCTCACGAACACGAGCGCGAGGCCCCGCTCGGCGACCAGTCCCCGCAGCAGTGCGAGAATCTGGGCCTGCACCAGCACATCGAGTGCGGTGGTGGGCTCGTCGCAGAGCAGCAGCTCGGGTTCGGTGGCCAGCGTCGCAGCGATCATCACCCGCTGGCGCATGCCACCCGAGAGCTCGTGCGGCCAGGCCGCCATCCGTTCCGCGGCCCGAGCGATGCCCACCTGCTCCAACAGGGCGAGTGCCCGTGTGCGGCTCTGCGCGGCGGAGTCACCCGGATGGTGCAGCTGCCAGCTGCGGGCGACGAATGCCCCGATGCGCATGGTCGGGTTCAGCGCGAGCGAGGGCTCTTGGAAGATCATCGCGGTGCGTGGGCTGCGTGTCACCCGCCCCTCCCGTGTGAGCCCGTCGGGGAGGATATCGAGAATGGCACGCAGGGTCAGGCTCTTGCCGCTTCCCGATTCGCCTACGAAACCCAGAGTCTCGCCCCGCCTGAGGTTGAGGTCCAGGCCGTGCACCAGCGGCTCGCCGTGCGCATCGAGCACGCGCAGGCCCTGTAGTTCGAGCACTGTGCCGCTCATCTCTTCTCCAGTCGATCCTGCACACCGTCGCCCAGCAGCGAGAGGCCGAGCGCGAACACCGTGATCACCGCACCGGGGATCGCCACCAGCATCGGCGCGATCGTCAGGTATGGCTGCCCTGCGGAGATCATGCTGCCCCATTCCGGCGTGGGTTGTTGAATGCCGAAGCCGAGGAAGGAGAACGCGGTCAGCGTGGTCACGGCGAACACCAGAGCGGATCCGAGATACACGATGTTCTGCTTGAGCACGTTCGGCAGCACATGCCGCCCCATGATCCTGAGCGTCGAGAACCCGCTCGTGCGCGCCGCCACCACGTAACCGGCCTCACGCACGCGCAGCACTTCGGTGCGCACCAATCTGGCATAGACCACCCAGCCGATGATGGTGAAGCTGATCAGCAGCGAGGGGATGCCCGGTCCCATCGCGAACACCAGCACGATCATCAAGATGTAGCTGGGGAAGGCCTGGAGCAGATCGCTGATCCGCATCACCACAGCGTCGAACCACCCACCGAAGTAGCCGGCGACGAGCCCGATCAGGGTGCCCAGCAGGCACGGGAGCAGAGTGACGAGCGCAGCCACCGGCACATCGATGCGAGTGGCATGCAGCAGACGACTGAGGACATCCCGGCCCAGCTCGTCCGTGCCCAGCAGATGCGTTGCCGAGGGACCCTGCAGGGCCGCGGAGGCGTTCTGCGCCAGCGGATCGAAGGGCGCCAGCAGCGGGGCGAACACCGCAACCAGGACGTACGCGCCGACGATGGCGCCACCGAGCCAGATCTTGACCGAACGCGCCCTGCGGCTTGATCTCGGGTTCTGAGGAATGCGCAAGCGCGCGGTGAGCAGGGTCATGCGGTGATCCTCACTCTCGGATCGACGGCGGCGATCACCAGATCGGCGATCAGGTAGACCAGCACGATCAGCACGGCGAACACCAGCGTGTAGCCCCGCACCAGCGGGAAGTCGCGCGTGGTCGAGGCGGTGACCAACCCCTGTCCCATGCCGGGGAGGCCGAAGGCCACCTCCACCACCACGGTGCCGAAGAGCGCGTACCCGGCCTGGGCCGCGGTCACGATGACCAGGGGCGAGACGGCGTTGCGCAGCTGGAACAGGCGGGTCACCTGCCCGCCGTTGAAGCCGAGGGTGCGTGCGGCGTACACGAACTCGGTGGAGTTCAGCTCGATCATTGCCGCGCGCAGACTGCGGATCATCGGCGCGATGATGCTCAGTGCAACCACCAGCGATGGCAGCACCATCGCCCGGACGAAGTCGCCGCCGCCGCGACCCACGCCGGCCACGGGGAACCATCCGGTGGGCAGCGCAATGAGCGAGATCGCCATGATCGCCACCCAGAAGCTGGGCAGGCCGATGCTCAGCACGCCGAGCACGCGGATCGTGTGATCGGCGAGTCCATCGGGGCGACGACTGGAGAGCACGGCCAGCGGCACCGCGATCACCAGGCCGACCAGCACGCCGAGAACGGCGATCGAAAGCGTGACCGGCAGCTGGGCCGCGATCTGATCGGCCACGGGCTGGCCCGTCTTGAAGGAGCTGCCCAGATCGCCGCGGAGCACCGCGCCCAGATAGTCGAAGTACCTGAGCCAGATGGGTTGATCGAGCCCCAGCTGCTCTCGCACCTTGACGAGTTCCGACTCCGGAGCACGAGTGCCGGCCACCAGACGGGCCGGATCGCCCGGCGTCAGATTGAGCAGCAGCATCACCAGCAGCAGTATCCCCAGCAGGAGCGGAATCAGGCTGAGCAGTCTCCTGAACAGAAAACCGTAGCGGGAACCGATCATTGCTGCTTCCACACCGTCGCAAGGTCGTAATTGCCCCAGGGCGTCATGCTGAACCCCTGGACGGAGGCTCCCTTGCCCTCGAGCGCGCTTCGGTGCACGAGCGCGATGAACGGCGGATCCTCGAAGAGGTTGTCCTGCATCTTGCTGATCAGCGCCTCCTTCTCCTCAGCGCCGGACACGGCGTCGTACTTGCTGAGCAACTCGAAGAGACGGTCGGTGGAGACACCGGAATACATCCCGTTGGTCGTGGCGATGAAGGTGGCCGGATCGGAGGCATCGGGCGAGATCGCGTTGTAGGCGAAGGCCGCGAGGTCGAAATCCCCCTCGTCCATCGCACCGAGCATGGTGCCGGCATCGGAACCGCGGAGCTTTACCTCGATGCCGATCTTCGCGAGGCTGTCCTGGGTGATCTGCGCCACCAGCGAGCCCGAAGGATCATTCACGTAGATCAGTTCGAGAGGGCCTACCCGGGTGTCGCCGAGGAGCTCCTTCGCCTTTGCCTGATCCTCGGTGAAGTAGGGCTTGCCCGGCGGAGCCCAGTACTCGCTGTTGGTGGGCAGGGCGCCGACCGGGGGGACGCCGTAGCCGCGGAACGCGGTGTCGGAGAGCGCCTGGTAGTCGAGGGCGTAGCCGATGGCCTGACGCACCTTCGGATCCTTGAGCGCGGCATGCTTCGTGTTGAAGATCAGATTGTCGGTGATGTGCTCCGGGGCCTGCACCACCATGTTCTTCGGCAGCGAGGAAGCGACCACCGGGGTGATCTCGTCCGCGAGATCGAGCTGGCCCGACTGCAGTTGCAGGGTGATGGAGTTCGGATCCGCAGCGTAGTTGCTCACCACCTCATCCACGCGAGGCAGCCCCTCGCGGTGGTAGTGGCGGTTCGGCTTCAGCACCACTTCTCCGTTCGCGCTCCACTTCTCCACTACGAAGGGGCCGGCGCCGATGGGGCTCTGCCAGAAATCGGCCGCCTTGCGGCCACCGAAATCCTTCGGCACCACGCCGGCTGACGACCATGAGAGCAGTGCGGGCAGGGTGGTCGCCGGATAGGCGAGGTGCAGCACCACCGTCTTCTCGTCGCTCGCCTCAGCCTTGTCCACCACCGCGTACACCGCACCATAGTTGGGGCCGGCCTTCCACTGCTCAACCGAGAAGACCACGTCTTCCGCGGTCACCGGCGTGCCGTCGCTGAAAGCGGCCTCGGGCTCGAGATGCAAGGTGAGTGCGGTGTTGTCGTCGTTGAATTCCCAGGACTCGGCGAGTCCCGGCGCCAAGGACATGCCGTCCTCGCTCGGACGAGTGAGGGTCTCGATCACCGCCTGCGAAAGCTGGAAGGTGCTGTTCAGGGTCTGCTTGTCGAGTTCGAAGCCTTCGAAAGGGTTGGCGCGTGCCGCGGTCAGGGTGCCGCCGTGCACCGGTTCGCCGCCGGCGTCGCCGCCGCCGTTGGCGCTCTGCGAGCAGCCGGTCAGCGCGAGAGCTCCCACGAGGGCGAGTGAAGCGAGTGAGATGGCGACAGGTCTCCGGGCCATGTGATCCTCCTTGATCGAGTTGCGAGGTGCGCGTGTTGCGACGACAGCGTTGAAGTTCGGAGTGGGCAGCTACCCCGCGGCGAGCGCCGGAGCATGCAGCGCGAGGAGCTCGGCGTAGCTCTCGCGTGCCGTGACCAGTCGGGCTCGACCATTCCGAACGAATACGACTGCGGGCTTCAGCGCACCGTTGTAGTTGTTGCTGAAGGTGTAGGAGTAGGCGCCGGTGGTGGCGAGCGCCACCAGGTCGTCCACCTGCGCCGGAGGCATCACCGCCCCGTCCACCAGTAGGTCGCCGGATTCGCACTGGCGGCCGACCAGCTGCACCGACTCCGCAGGTGCCTCGTTCAGACGTTCGGCGAGTATCGGTTCATAGTGCTGGCCCGTGAGGGCGACGTCGAGCTGATCCGCCATGCCGCCGTCGACGGCGACGAAGGTGGCCTTGCCGCGTTTCACCGCGACCGTCCGGTACAGGGTGATCCCTGCTCGAGCCACCACAGAGCGTCCCGGTTCGATCAGCAGCCGCGCGCCTTCGGGCAGCGTGCGAGCCGCCGCCTCGGTGATGGCGTCGAGATACTGCTCTACTTCGGGACCGGGCTCATCGAGCGCGTACTGCACGCCGAGACCGCCGCCGATGTCGTATACCGGGAATGATCCGACGGTCGCGATGGTTTCGACCGCCTGCACGAACTGCTCCAGGCCGAGGATCTGCGAGCCGATGTGCAGATGCACGCCGTCGAGCTGCATCAGCGGACGGTTGCGGATCCGCTCCAGGACGCCCGGCAGGCTCGGGATCGGGAAGCCGAACTTCGAACGATGGCCACCGGTTGCCTGGGATGCATGGGTCTCGGCGTCGATGCCGGGGATGACCCGCAGCAGCAGGCGCTGCGGGCATACGAGCAGACGGTCGAGACGGTCGAGCTCGTTCTCGTTGTCGACGATGATGGTTCCGACGCCGGCGTCGAGGGCCATGCGCAGCTCGTCGTCCGTCTTCGCATTGCCGTGCAGATAGAGGCGTTCGGCGGGGACTCCCGCCGCGAGGGCCAGCTGCAGTTCGCCGCCCCCGGCCACATCGACGGAGAGGCCTTCTTCTGCGGCAAGCTGGTACATCCCGACGATAGGTGCCGACTTCGAAGCGAACAGCACCTCGGAGCCCGGGCGGCGATCATGAAGCCCCTGGGCGAAGCGGCGCATCTGCCGGCGCAGCCCGTCCTCGTCGTAGACGTGCAGCGGCGTGCCGAATTCTTCGGCGAGCGTGCTGACGAGTACTCCGCCGATCGTCAGTTCTCCGGCATCGCTGACCGAGGCGCACTCGGGCAGTACCGGCCGCAGGCGGTCGAAGAGCGGTGCGGGGCTGGAGCTTTCGGCGGCTGCTGTGCGCTGCGCTGCGCTGTGAAGCGACTTCGCGGTCATCTCGCTGCTCCTCCGGTTGTGGTCCTGTTCAGTGAGTGCTTCCAGCGTAGAAGCGAAGAATCGGGCGAGTGATGGAGAAATCTCATATCTTTGGTGAATGGATAGTGCCTTTTCTCCACTCCTCGAGCCCGCCGAGCCGTCTGAGCTGAGCCTGGGCGAGGTAGTGGCGCTGCTGGGGCCGCGAGCCCTGCAGCCGATGGAGCTGACGGATCCCGCGGTGCCGGTGCACGGGTTCGAATTCGTCGACTCCTTCGACGGACTTCGCGAGCCAGAGGGGCTGCTGCTGCTCGTGCCGGCGGCCACGCAGCCCGGCGTCGCGCAGCTCGACGGCTTGGCCGGGCAGGCAGCTCGGCTAGGCTGCGCCGCACTGGTGCTCTCGCACGCACTGGATCACGGCGTCGCTACCGAGGAGATCTCTCGTCGGCACGCTGTGTCGATCCTGCGTCTGGCGCCCGGAGTCGCCTGGCGCACCTTCGAGGCCATGCTCGCCACAGCACTCGGCGAGCGCGTGCGCGTCGAGGACGCGCGTTCCGGTCGAAGCGCCGAGCCGCTGTTCGGGCTCGCGGACCAGCTTGCGGCGCGTTTCGGCGGATCGGTGGCGATCGAAGACCTCGGCCGCCGCATCATCGCATACTCCTCTCTGCCCGGACAGCTGATCGATTCGTTCCGCTCCGAGGGCATTCTGGCGAGGCGGGTGCCCGAGTCTCCCGTCAATGACGTCCAGTACCGCGCAGTGATGCAAGCGGACGGGCCGCTCAAGTTCCCCGCGGCCAACGACGAACACGCACGGGCGGCCATCGCGATACGCGCGGGCTCATATCCGCTCGGCAGCATCTGGGTGATCGATGCCGGCGGCAACGGATCGATTCCAGCGGAATCAAGTCGAGCGCTCGTGCATGCGGCTCGCGTG
This sequence comes from uncultured Leucobacter sp., assembly GCA_945952575.1. Lineage (GTDB taxonomy): Bacteria > Actinomycetota > Actinomycetes > Actinomycetales > Microbacteriaceae > Leucobacter. Next base: position 6,384 of record CAMFIY010000009.1, on the reverse strand, counting down.
GCCTCCGCGCATCTGCTCGACGATATCCGCGTGCGCGAGGCCGGGCAGTATCCGCGCGAGGAACTCTTCAGGAGCATGCTGGACGGGAGAGTCGTGGCAGGCACCGAACTCATGGAACTGGGCTTCCGCGAGCCGCAGCATCCCACGCTGCTGGTGTTTCATCCTAGATCCGATGTGAACACCGCCCGTTTGGCGCAACTCCGCAGCGCGTTGCGCCGCCAGTTGAGCGCGCATCATCCCGAGCTGGTGGTCGTGGTGCACCAGCGTCGGGTGTGTGCACTGCTGGACCTGGACGGCGAAGCGGTGCAGACGGCTGAGTCGCTCCTGCCGGCGCTGGACCGGCTGGTCGGAGCCGGTACGGTCGTAGCCATCCCGGGAACGCTAGAGCGCCCGGAGCAGCTCGCCGACTTGCGGGACAACGCGGAGGAGTTCTTCCGAGTAGCCGAACAAGATGCTGCACCGCATCGGGTGCTCACCTCGGAGCGACTCCGCTCGGCGCTCCTGATTTCACGAGTATCGGCCCAGTTGGTACAGCAGCCGGAACTGTTCGACTCCCGAGTGGTGAGACTTTGGGAGCATGAACGGCAGACCGCGACGACCATGCTCATCTACTTCGAGTGCTTCAGCAACGTACCCCGCACGGCGCAGCGCTTGCGTGTGCACGAGAATACGGTGCGCAACCGCCTGCGTCGCGTCACGGAGTCGTTCGGTCTGGATGTCTCCGGAACCGATCCGCCGCTCGCAATCTGGCTGCAGCTCCAGGCGCTGGAGAAATCCTCATCGCTCAATGAGCAGAATGAGTGAATCTTACAGTCCACGGTGCTCGCCTCGCAGTTAGCGTGAGAGCGGTGATCCGTTCGGATCGAGGCCATGCAACGGGAGGCAGCCATGACCGCGCACCGCGTAGTTTTCGAGGACGTCCTGATCATCGACGGTAGCGGTAACGAGCCCTACCCGGGCGTCGTGGAGATCGCGGGGGACCGGATCGTTCGCGTCGAAGCCGTCTGCGCGGGGTCGAGGGATCGGGCGGATGACGCTTCCACTCCGCGCCGCGCGATCGCCCCCGGCTTCATAGATGTGCACTCGCACGCGGATCTGAGCCCGCTCACCCTGGGCACGCCCCACCCCGATATCTCGAAGATCTCGCAGGGCATCACGACGGAGGTCGTGGGCAATTGCGGCAGTTCCACGGCACCCGCACCGTCCGGCATCCGTTCCACCTCGCAGATGCTCGCGGCCTCGCTGTTCCCCGACACCGAACTGCGCTGGCGCAGCTTCGGCGAATGGTGCGAGGTGATCGGCGCCGGAGGCACGCTCACCAACCTGGTGCCGCTCGTCGGCCATGGGGCGCTGCGCGGTGCGGCGGCCGGAGCTCGGCCGGGGTCGCTTTCCGTCGAGGAGAATCGGATGACGCGATTGCTGCTCGAGGAGGCTCTGGAGGCCGGTGCCTTCGGGCTGAGCTCGGGGCTGATCTACAGCCCGTCGATGAACGCCGACACCTCGGAGCTGCGCGAGCTCGTGCGTCTGCTCCCGCCGAACGCGGTGTACGCCACCCATATGCGCAACGAGGCGGATCGACTGCTCCAGAGCGTGGATGAGGCGCTCGCTACCGTGGAGGGGGCGGAGGCGCGCTTGCACGTCTCGCATCTGAAGGCCGCGGGCCGGCAGAACTGGCCGCTGGCGCCGCGTGCTCTGGCCGCGCTGCGCGCTGCGCGGACACGCGGCGTGCGGGTGACGCAGGACATCTACCCGTACACGGCGGCTTCCACGACGCTCTCCGCATGCCTGCCGCCCTGGGCGCAGAACCTCGTCAACACCGGAGGCGGAGCCGCGCTGCGTGATTCCGAGGTGCGCCGAGAAATCCTGGCGACTCTGGGGCCGGATCTGCGCATTGAAGGCTGGGAGAACATTCTCGCCGGGGCCTCCTACTCTGACATCGCGATCTCATATACGCCGACGGGCGAGTACCAGGGGCTCACCCTGCAACAGATCGCGGACGGAACCGACCGCGATCCGCACGAGGTGCTCTACTCGCTGGTCGCGGAGCACGGCACCCAGGTGGCGATGCTCGAGTTCTCGATGTCGGAGGAGTCCATCGCCGAGATCCTCGCCGATCCGTTCACCGCGGTGGGCACCGATGGCCTTCCCTATCGCAGCGATGACCTGCCGCACCCGCGCCGTGCCGGGAGCTTTCCCCGAGTGCTGCGCCGCTTCGTGCGCGAGGAGGGCGTGCTCACGCTCGCCGAAGCCGTGCATCGAATGACCGGTTTGAGCGCCGAGATATTCGGCCTGACGGATCGTGGGCGGATCGTTCCCGGATACGCCGCGGATCTGGTGCTTTTCGACCCGGAAACCATTGCCGATGGCGCGAGCTACGAGACGCCGCGTGCCGAACCGGCCGGCGTACACGAGGTATACGTGAACGGGCGATGCGCCTATCAGGGCTCCGCCTGGACCGGTGAGCGCAGCGGCAGGCTCCTCACGCGCGATCCGGCATAGCGGCTCGCCGCAGACCGAGTCTGCCGGTGCGGAGCCATGAGCGGCCCGTCGAGGTGCATCCGGCGCCCTCCTCGCCACCGGTTCGTTTCGAGAGGCGCGTTCCGGTCCTCGCGGACGTTTGGGCGGGAGTCGCCGCTGCCTCCTGCGTGTCACTTGCTGAGGCTTCCTGCCTAGTGTGCGGGGTCGACCTCTCCCGGAGTCGGATGCTTGTTCTCCGTCCTGGGCCGAACGGTGCGCACGGTGTCTTTCGGGCGGCAGCCGGGGTGGATCCGACCCTATCGCAACTTCATCTGAAGATAGATAGGTAAGCCTTACCTAATTTCAGATATGCTTCACCTCGAGCCATCTCGCCGAGGCGCACCCTGCACCGGTGCCACCTCCCACCCCTGAACGAAAGGAACGCCCATGCGTTTCCCCCGCATGCTCGCACTTGGAACCGCTGCCGTTATCACGCTGAGCGTCACAGCCTGCGCACCCGCCTCGCCGGACGGCATCGCCGGGGCCGCGGACGCTCGGAACAGCGCGACCGGAGCCCCGGGTGTGGTCGCGGACGGCACCTTCCCCGTCACCATCCAGCACGTCTACGGTGAGACCACGATCGCAAAGCAGCCCGAGCGGATCGCCACGGTCGCCTGGTCCAACCAGGAGGTCCCGCTCGCCCTCGGCGTCGTGCCGGTCGGCATGGCCAAGGTCACGTGGGGCGACGACGACGGCGACGGCGTGCTGCCCTGGGTCGAGGACCAGCTCGACGAACTCGGCTCAGAGACGCCGGTGCTGTTCGACGAGACCGACGGCATCGACTTCGAGGCCGTGGCCGACACCAAGCCCGATGTCATACTCGCCGCGTACTCCGGTCTGACGCAGGAGGAGTACGACACGCTCTCCAAGATCGCCCCGGTCGTCGCCTACCCCGAGGTCGCCTGGGGCACTTCGATCGACGACATGATCCGCCTCGACGCCAAGGCGATCGGTCTGTCCACATCGGGAGAGAAGCTCATCGGGGACATCACGGTGGCGGCGGCCACCGCACTGTCCGAGCATCGCGTGCTCGAAGGCAAGAAGCTGCTCTTCTCCTACATCGACCCGGCCGACCTCAGTCAGATCGGCTTCTACAATGCGGTCGACACCCGCCCCGGCTATCTGCACGACAACCTCGGTCTGCCGCTCCCCTCGATCGTCGAGGAGAGCGCCGACAGCACCGAGTTCTACCAGACGGTCAGCTCCGAGGAAGCCGAGCGCTTCGCGGACGTGGACGTGTTCGTCGTCTACGGCGACGAGTCGGTCATCCCGGTGCTCCAGGCAGACCCGCTCCTGTCGAAGATCCCTGCCATCGCCGAGGGACGCATCGCCACGCTCGGCGATGCGACTCCGCTCGCGGCATCCGCGAACCCGTCGCCGTTGTCAATCGACTGGGGGCTCGACGACTACCTCGCCGTGCTGGCGAAGCCGCTCGCGGGCTGACCGATTCAGGTGGTCTCAGCCGCAGCGATCGCACCGGTCGCCGCAGACCTGCGGCGCCCGGTCGCGGTGCGCACCCTCTGGCTCCTCGCCGGGGCGGGAGCGATCCTGGTGCTCAGCGTGCTGTCGGTGTCGTCAGGTGTCCGCGCCGTCTCGCTCGACGACATCATGTCGGCACTCGCAGGGCAGGATGACACCGTCGCGCAGGCGGCGATCATCAAGCGGATTCCGCGCACAGTGCTCGCGATCCTCGTCGGCGCGGCACTCGCGCTCGCCGGAGTCACCATGCAGGCGGTCACCCGCAATCCGATCGCCGACCCGGGCATCCTCGGCGTCTCGAACGGTGCCGCCCTCGCCGTCGTGATCGGCATCTCGTTCGGCGGCATTACCGACGCGTTCGGGCAGATGGCTTTCGCGATCGTCGGAGCCGCGGTCGCCGCCGTCTTCGTCTACACGGTCGGATCGCTCGGGCGGGGAGGGGCGACGCCCCTCAGACTCGCCCTCGCCGGAGCTGCCACGTCGGCAGCGTTCGCCTCGCTCGTCAGCGCGATCATGCTGCCGCGCGTCGACCTGCTGCGGTCGTTCCAGTCCTGGCAGGTGGGCGGCGTCGGCGGCGCCGAATGGTCGCGGATCGCGATCGCGGCCCCCGTGCTCGCCGCGGGCGCCCTGATCTGCCTCGCCAGCTCGCGGGGCATGAACTCCCTCGCGCTGGGCGATGATACGGCCAAGGGCCTCGGTGAGCACGTGTTCCGCACCCGACTGCTCTCCGCGCTCGGCGCCGTCGTCCTCGCGGGTACAGCCACCGCGATCGCGGGTCCGATCGGCTTCGTCGGCTTGGTCGTGCCGCACATCTGCCGGTTGCTCGCGGGCACCGATCACCGCTGGTTGCTGCCGTTCTCGGCACTCGCCGGCGCCGCGCTGCTGCTCGCCAGCGACATCACCGGCCGGGTCATCGCGCCGTCCTCGGAGGAGATCCAGGTGGGCATCGTCACCGCGGTGATCGGCGCTCCGTTCTTCATCTGGATCGTCCGCCGGCAGCGGGTGAGGGAGCTGTGAGCGTCGCAGTCTCGTCGGCTGCGGGGGCGCGCGCCGATGTGGCCGCGATCGTCGCCGGTCGCCGCTCCCGTCACCGCCGGCACGCCGTCGCCACGGTCACTCTCGGCGTTCTGCTCTCTCTGCTCTTCCTCACCGCCCTCATGATCGGCAACACCTTCTACACGATCGATGAGGTCTTTCGGGTGATGCTCGGCCAGACGGTGCCGGGCGCCTCGTTCACGGTCGGAGACCTGCGCCTGCCGCGCGCGGTGCTCGGGATCCTCGCCGGAGTGGCGTTCGGCATCGCCGGTGTGAGCTTCCAGACGCTGCTGCGGAATCCGCTGGCCTCACCCGATGTCATCGGCATCGCCGACGGCGCGGGTGCCGCAGCCGTCGTCGGGATCGTCGTGCTGTCGCTCAGCGGCCCCGTCGTCTCGCTGCTCGCGCTCGGCGGAGCGCTGCTCACCGCCGGGGCGATCTACCTCCTGTCGAATGCGGGCGGATTCGCCGGCATCCGGCTGATCCTCATCGGCATCGGCGTCGGCGCGATGCTACAGAGCGTGATCTCCTATGTGCTGTCGCGCGCCGCGAGCTGGGACATCCAGGTCGCGATGCAATGGCTCACCGGCAGCCTGAACAACGCCTCTTGGGATCGCGTCATCCCGCTCGTCCTCGCCGTCTCGGTCATCCTCCCGCTCATGCTCTCGCAGGGCCGCTCGCTGGCCGCACTGAGGCTGGGCGACGACTCGGCGGCCGGCCTCGGCATCCGAGTGACCGCCGCGCGCCTGCTCTTCATCCTCGGCGCGGTCGCCCTGCTCGCATTCGCCACCGCCGCGACCGGCCCCATCGCGTTCGTCGCGTTCATGGCCGGGCCCATCGCCGCCCGGATCACGGGCCCCGGCGCGAATCTGCTGCTTCCGGCGGGGTTCGTTGGCGCCGTGCTCGTGCTGGGCGGCGATCTCATCGGCCAGTTCGCACTCGGCGCCCGCTACCCGGTCGGCGTCATCACTGGCGTGCTCGGTGCCCCGTACCTGATCTACCTGCTCATCCGCACCAACCGCTCCGGAGGCTCGCTGTGACCGAGGCCAACACGCTCGTCGCCGAATCCCTGACCCTGAGATACGGCGACCGCACCATCGTCGACGGCCTCGACCTCGCGATCGCGTCGGGCAGAATGACGGCGATCGTCGGTGCGAACGGATGCGGTAAGTCGACACTGCTGCGGTCGCTGGCCAGGCTGTTGTCTCCGAGTGCCGGCCAGGTGGTGCTCGACGGCAGGTCCGTGCACGCCTGGCCGACGAGGGAGGTCGCGAAAGTGCTCGGGCTGCTCCCGCAGTCGCCGATCGCGCCGGAGGGCATCGCCGTCGCCGATCTCGTGGGACGCGGCAGGCA
>CAMFIY010000008.1 GCA_945952575.1 uncultured Leucobacter sp. | reverse complement strand
GGGGTCAGCCGGGCCTACCGTTTCACCGGCCCGTCGACCGGCATCTGCCTGGTCTACAAGACCAAGACGGCCCCCTGGTCGATCGCCGGGGGTGCCGAAGGGCTGCCGAACCGGATCGTGCTCAATCCGGGTACGCCGCACGAGACCGTGCAGGGCGGCAGCTACAACCTGCTCGACGACGGTGACGTGCTCGTGAACCAGACCGGCGGCGGCGGCGGGTACGGCGATCCGTTCGAACGCGATCCGCTCGCGGTCGCCCGCGACGTCCGCAACGGCTTCGTCTCGGCGGAGTCCGCGCGCCGGGACTACGGAGTGTCGGTCGGCGGCGACTTCACGGTCGACGAGGCGGAGACCGCGGGTCTGCGATCGTCGCGGTAGCGCGGCGGGGCGATGCGGGACGCCCCGCCGGCAACGCATGCGCGATCGGTTCGATGGAACGAGGAAGGTGAGGGCGGCATGAGTTCGCTGACGGTGCGCGGAGCCCGCGTGTGGGGTGGATCGGAGCGCGGGTTCGAGGTGCGGGACCTGTACCTCGTGGACGGAGTCGTCGCGGAGCGGCCCGATCCCGCGGCAGAGGTGCTCGACGGAGCCGGCCGCTGGCTCATCCCCGGCCTGATCGACGCCCACTTCCACGCATACGCCACCAGCATGGACGGGCTCGAGAACGAGCGCGGGCCGCTCAGCTTCGCCGCCATCAACGGTGCGCGCCGCCTCGAGCGCGCCCTGCGCCGCGGCTTCACCGCCGTTCGCGACGTGGCCGGCGGCGACATCGGCCTGGCCCGTGCGGTCGAGGGCGGCATCTTCCCGTCCCCGCGCTATCGCTTCACCGGGCCCGCGCTGAGCCAGACCGGCGGTCACGGCGATCCTCGGGCAGCGCACATCGACGTCTGCTTCTCGCACGGGCACATGTGCGAGGTGGTCGACGGAGTGGATGCGCTGCGGCTGGCGGTGCGGGATCGCCTCCGCACCGGCGCTCACGCGATCAAGATCATGACCTCCGGCGGGGTCTTCTCGCTGACGGATCCGATCCGCGTGCCGCAGTACTCGAGCGAGGAGATCCGTGCCGTCGTCGATGAGGCGACCCGGCGCGGCAGCTACGTCGCCGCTCACGCCTATTCCTCGGAGGCGGTGCGGCATTCGATCGAGAACGGCGTGCGATCGATCGAGCACGGCAACCTGATCGACGCCGCGACCGCGGCGCGCATGTCGGAGCTGGGAGCGTTCCTCGTACCGACGCTCGCTGCCTACGACGCGATGGATCGGCGCGGTGCCGATATCGGGCTGAACGCGATCTCGCTTGCGAAGAACGCCGAGGTGCTCTCTCGCGGGCAGGAGGCCGTGCGGATGGCGCTCGCCGCCGGCGTGCGGGTGGGCTTCGGCAGCGACCTCATGGGTGAGCTGGAGGATGATCAGCTCTGCGGCGTGCGACTGCAGGTCGAGGCGATCGGCGCTGCGGAGACGCTCCGCTCGCTGACCGAGGTCAACGCCGCGCTGATCGGCGACGACCGGCTCGGCCGTCTGACCGTCGGCGCGCACGGCGACGCGGTGCTGCTCGCGGCGGATCCGATCGCGGAACCGGCGGCACTCTGGGAGCAGGAGGCGCGACTGGCCGTGATCTCCGCGGGGAGCGTATTCGCCTGAGCCCGGGAGGGTGCCGGGAGAAATCGAGGAGGAATCGTGTCGAGAATCGTGCAGTGCGAGCAGTTCGGCGGGCCGGAGGTGCTGCGGGTCGTGGATGCGGAGGATCCGCCGCTCCTGCCGGGCGAGGTCCGCTACGACGTGCGCGCCTTCGCGCTGAACCGCGCCGACCTCATGTTCCTGCGCGGTGAGCACTACACGATCCCCGAGTTCCCCTCTCGGATCGGCCAGGAGGCGGCGGGGGTCGTGACCGAGATCGGTCCGGGCGTCACCGGGTTCGCGGTGGGCGATGCCGTCACGGCGGTCCCGTTCTTCACGCAGCGCCACGGCGTGCAGGGAACCTCGGCCATCACTCCCGCGGGGTTCCTGACCAGGATGCCCCGTGAGATCGACTTCGCACGGGGGACCTCGCTGTGGATGCAGTACCTGACGCCCTGGTTCGCATTCGTCGAGGTCGCCCGTCTGACCAAGGGGGACACGCTCCTCGTCACCGCGGCCGCGAGCAGCGCGGGTCTCGGGGCGATCCAGATCGCCCGCTATCTCGGCGTGCACACCGTCGCGACGGTGCGCACGCCGGCGAAGGCCGAGCTGTTGTACGGGCAGGGGGCCGATGCCGTCGTGGTCGAGGGGAACGGCGGCCTGGCGTCCGCGGTCCGGGAAGTATCCGGCGGGCGCGGGATCGATGCCGCGTTCGATCCGATCGGCGGCGACTCCCTGCTGAGCTATTCCGGGCTGCTCGCGCGCGGGGCCGTCGTGCTCGGATACGGCACGCTGAGCGATCGCCAGCCGGTCGTCCCGGTGGCCGACATGGTGCGGGCCGATGCGGTCTTCCATCCCTACTCGATGTTCAACCACGTCATCGATCCCGAGCAGCTCGCCCGAGCGACGCGCGCGATCCTGAGCGGCATCGATGCGGGGGAGTTGGATCCCGTCGTCGACCGAGTGTTCCCCTTCGCAGAGCTGCTCGACGCCTACCGATACATGGAGTCGAATCGGCAGGCCGGCAAGATCGTGGTCGAAGTCGGTGATTAGCCGCGGCTGCCGGGCATTATTCCTTTCCACCCGGCAGCCGCATTCTCTCAGCGGACGAGGCGTGACATCCCGCACCGAGCGGCGCACAATTGGGATTGGAGGCCCGCGACCGCGAGCCGCGAGCGGTCGGTGCACGTCTGGTACCCGTTGCCAGTGTCCGGGCACACGGCCAGGAACCCCGAAGGAGTCACCGTGTCGACCAATCTCAATCCGTACCTGTCTTTCCGCGGCAATGCGAGCGAGGCGCTGGAGTTCTACCGATCGGTGCTCGGGGGCGCGCTCGACATCATGCGCTACGACTCCATCCCGGGCATGATGGGCGGCGAATCCGAGGCGGCCAAGGTCATGCACGGCTATCTCGAGACTCCGGAGGGCATGGCGATCATGGCCGCCGACCTCCCGGACTCGATGCCGGATGCCGCCGACTCGACCACGGGCGGCAGCGCCGTGTGCATCTGGGGCGATGACGAGACCAGGATGCTGGCGATCTGGACCGGTCTCTCCGAAGGCGCCACGATCAATCAGCCGTTCGACCCGGCGCCCTGGGGAGGGCGATACGGCGATCTCTCCGATCGCTTCGGCGTGCGCTGGATGCTGAACCTGGGCACCGACCAGGGCGCGAGCTGAACCGCGAATCCCCACGTGTCCTGCTGGCCGGGGGTGCGCCGGATCAGCGCAGGGTGAAACCGGTGCCGAGCGTGTCGCGCGAGTCCAGCATGAAGCGGTGCTCTCCGGTCCGGTAGGCGGTGCCCGACACTTCCGGGATCACGGTCGGAGCGCCGCCCGGCCGCGCCGGCCCCGCCGACCACCGCGCCTCGAAGACCGTGTCGACGATCGAGCGGTGCTCGAGCGTCTCGTCATCGCCGAGCGTGCCGTCATCGGCCAGCAGGGCGACGCGCGCTCCGGTGCCGGATCCGCACGGGCTGCGATCCACCTCGCCGTCCGCGAAGACGGTGATGTTGCGCTGGCGAGGGCCGGTCGTGCCGCCGTGTGCGGCATCACGGCCCGAGGCGTGCGCTTTGCGCCCGCCATCGATCGGGCTCGTCCGGCCGAGATCGTCGAAGAGGATCGTGCCGTACACGCCGGAGAGTCGCGGATCCTCCGCGTGCTGCGCTTCGGGGGCCTCGTTCAGCGCCCATTTGATCTCGCGCCCGAGGGCGATGAGCTCGGTGTAGTGCTCGGGGCTCACCGAGAGCCCCAGGTCGGATGCGCGGACCGAGGCGTAGATCGCGCCGCTGAAGCTGAGGTCGACGCGCACCTCCCCGCGCGCGGTCTGCACGGGCACGCGCCGGGCGATGGCGTGCGAGGCGACGTTGCGGAAGGTGGCGCGGACCAGCTCGCCGCCGCTCCGCTCGACGAGCGCGGCCACTCGGCCGGAGGGTACGTCGATGCGCACCTCGGTGACTCCGTCCGGATCCGACTCGACGAGGCCGGTGTCGGTCGCCCACACGCCGAGTGCGATGGTGCCGTGCCCGCAGGCGGTCGAGAATCCGTCCTTGTGCCAGAACAGCACGCCGAAGTGGGCGCCGATCGCGCCGTCCGGGACGATGTCCGCCGGTGTGATGAAGCCGCCGTACATGTCCGCGTGCCCGCGCGGTTCGTTGCACAGCAGGGCGCGCATGGTGTCGGCGCCGGCCTCGTCTGCGATCGCGGCGATGCGCCGTGAGCCGACGGTATCGCCGGGCGGCACGGGGGATCCCTCGTGCACGATCCGGAACGGCTCGCCGGCCGTGTGGTAGTCGGTCGTGGAGATCCAGGTCTGCGCGTGCTCAGTCATGTGATTCACGATATTCCTCCGTGTCGTATCGCTGTTGCTCCGGTCGAGAAGTGCGAGTGTGCTCCGTCGCCGACAGTGGAGCAGCACACTCGCACTTCTCGACCGTGTCGGGTCGCGCGAGGTGCCGAGGGATGAGCCGCGCCCGGCTCAACCGGGTCCGGTTCAGAGCAACCCGTCGGAGAGGCGGTTCGGGGTGCCGAAGCGGTGCGCCGTGATCGAGACGGCCTGCTCGTGCAGGTGGGGCAGCATCTCGACGCGCCCGGCCGAGACGACCGGCCCGCCGTAGACCGCCACGTCGGGCTTGCCGCTCGTGGCGGTGTAGGCCGCGGCGACGGCGGCCTCACGGGACTCGCCGGCGACCACCCGCACGCGAGCGCTCGCCTGCGGCCCCTGCTTCGCGGCGAGACGGCCGAGACGGGCGGCCCACGCCGCGTCGTCGTCGAAGTGGATCGCAACGCCCAGGGCGCCGAGCGCCGAGACGATCTCCTGCGGCAGCGCGACCGGAGTGCTGAGCTCCGAGGTGGCGCCGGCCGCGACGCCCGCGGCGACGGCGCGCACGATCTGGGGCAGTGCGGCGTCGGCGGTCGCGCGGATCGTCACGGGCACCGGGTGATAGCGCAGGACGTTCCGCTCGATGCCGAGCTGCGAGGCATCCCGAGCGATCCCGAACTCCTCCTCCCACGCCGTGGCGTCCGAGCCGAGCGCCGCGCGCAGCCAGTCGAGATCCTCGCCCGCGACACCGGCGCGCTCGGCCGCGGTCAGCAGCGGCGCCACCGACGGGCGGGGCGCGCGCAGCGGCGCGGCGATCGCGGCATCCGTCCAGTCGCCGAGGCCGTGCAGGTAGTTCGGGCCGCCGGCCTTCGTGCCCGCGCCGATGGCCGACTTCTTCCACCCGCCGAAGGGCTGGCGGCGCACGATCGCGCCCGTGATGCCGCGGTTGACGTAGAGATTTCCGGCCTGGATCCGGCTGAGCCAGAGCGCGAGCTCGTCGCGGTCGAGGGAGTGCAGGCCGCTCGTGAGGCCGTAGTCGATCTCGTTGACCATGTCGATCGCCTCGTCGAGGGTCTTCGCGGTCATGATGCCGAGGATCGGTCCGAAGTACTCGGTCAGGTGGTACTCGCTGCCGCGCTGGACGCCCTCGCGCACGCCGGGGCTCCAGAGCTTGTTCTTCCCGGAGCGGTCGATCGCGAGCGGGCTGTCGCTCGTGAGCTCACCGGGCCGGATCGCCCAGCGCTCTCCGGCGCCGAGCGTCGTGAGGCCGCGCAGCAGCTTGTCGCCGGGCGCCGCGATCACCGGGCCGATCTGGGTCTCGAGGTTCTCGGGCGTGCCGACCCTCATCGAGCGGACCGCGTCCAGCAGCTGCCCGCGGAATCGCTTCGAGGTCGCGACGGATCCGACGAGGATCACGAGCGATGCCGCCGAGCACTTCTGGCCGGCGTGGCCGAAGGCCGACTGCGCGACATCCTTCGCCGCAAGGTCGAGGTCGGCGTTCGGGGTGACGATGATGGCGTTCTTGCCGCTCGTCTCGGCGAGGATCGGCAGATCCTTCCGCAGCCCGCGGAAGGTCACGGCGGTCTCGTACGCACCGGTGAGGATGAGGCGGTCGACCCGCGGGTCCGCGACGAGCGATGAACCGAGGGCGCGATCCGCGAACTGCACCATCTGCAGCACGTCGCGCGGCACGCCGGCCTCCCACAGCGCCTCGACCATCACGGCGCCCGAGCGCGCCGACTGGGTCGCCGGCTTGATGATCACGGAGGATCCGGCGGAGAGCGCGGCCAGGACGCCGCCGGCGGGGATGGCGACCGGGAAGTTCCACGGCGGGATCACCGCGGTCAGCTTCTGCGGCACGAACGTCGCGCCGTCGACCTTCTCGAGCTCCTGGCCGAGCGTCGCATAGAAGTGCGCGAAGTCGATCGCCTCGCTCACCTCGGGATCGCCTTGATCCAGCGTCTTGCCCGCTTCGCTGCCCATCACCTCGAGCAGTTCGGCGCGGCGCGCCTCGAGCCGCTCGCCCGCGCGATGCAGGATCCGGGCGCGTTCGTCGGCTCCGAGCGCTTGCCAGCCCTCGGACGCCGCGGTGCCGCGCGCGATCGTCGCGTCCAGCTCCTGGTCGCTCACGATCTGCGCGGCGGCGACCGTGTCGTCGCCGAGGACGGATCCGATCATGCGGCTCGCGATCTCGCGACCCCAGGCGCGGTTGCCGGGCAGATCGGGATCGGTGTCGGGCGTGTTGCCGAATCCGGTGTAGCCGCCCGACACCCGGCTTTCGACGCGCGCGGAGGCGCCGCTCTCGTCGTAGCTGTGGCGGTCCTGCACGCGATTCGCGGCGGGCACGGCATACGAATCGACCGCGCCGGATCCGGTGATCGCCTCGACGTCGGCGAGCGAGGCGAGGAAGCGCTCCTGCTCGCGGTCGAAGAGCTCCGTGTTCTCGTTCAGCTCGAAGACGGCCGACATGAAGTTCTCCTGGCTCGCGTTCTCTTCGAGGCGGCGGATCAGGTAGGCGATCGCGACGTCGAACTCCTCGGGGTGCACGACCGGGGTGTAGAGCAGCAGGCCGCCGACCTCGCGCTTCACGGCCTCCGCCTGACCGGTCGCCATGCCGAGCAGCATCTCGAACTCGATCCCGCGTTCGGCGCCGCGCGCCTTCGCGAGCAGCCAGGCGAGCGCCACATCGAAGAGGTTGTGGCCGGCGACGCCGATCCGCACGTTCCGCACGCGATCCGCCTGCAGCGAGTAGTCGAGCACCGCCTTGTAGCTCGTGTCGCTCGCCTGCTTCGTGCCCCAGGTCGCCGCAGGCCAGCCGTGGATGGCCGCGTCGACCAGCTCCATCGGCAGGTTGGCCCCCTTCACGACCCGCACCTTGATCGGAGCGCCGCCGCGGGCCACGCGGGCGGCCGACCAGTCCTGCAACCGCATCATCGCGCCGAGCGCATCCGGCAGGTAGGCCTGCAGCACGATGCCCGCCGAGAGCGTCAGGAACTCGGGGCGATCCAGGATCCCCATGAACACCGCGAGGGTGAGGTCGAGGTCCTTGTACTCCTCCATGTCCAGGTTGATGAACTTGTTCGGCGTCGCGGCGGCGGCGCGCTCGAAGAGCGGCAGCAGCTGCTGCTCGATGTGGGCGACCGCCTCGTCGAAGGCCCAGTGGTTGTGGGGGGCGACGGTGGAGGAGACCTTGATCGACACGTAGTCGACGTCGGGGCGCGCCAGCAGCTTCTCCGTGCCGGCCAGGCGGCGGGCGGCCTCTCCCTCGCCCAGGATGGCCTCGCCGAGCAGGTTGACGTTCAGCCGCACGTCGTCCTTCTTGATCTTCGCGATCGCCGGGCCGAGCTTGGCGTCGCTCGCGTCGATGATGAGGTGGCTGACCATCTGGCGCAGCACTTTGCGGGCGATCGGCACGACGACGCCCGGCATCGGCTTCGCGAAGGCGCCGCCGAGCCCGATGGCGCCGCGCATCGCGGCGGGCAGGAAGCCGGGGGTCAGCGGCACGAGCTCAGCGAGCTTCTTCGCGGCGACGCTCAGATCCTCGGGGCGCACGACGCCGTCGACGAAGCCGACGGTGAAGTCGAGCCCGTCGGGGTCGCGCAGCACCCCGGCGAGACGGGCGGCCGAGGGATCGGCGGGAACCTCGGCCGCCTCGGCGAGCCAGCGGCGCACGAGCGCGATGGCGTCGTCGGCGAGATCCTGGGGGCGGGTGGCGGAAGCGTTCATGCTGCCAGTTTCCCGCTTGCGAAGAATGAAGTACAGCGACTCTTTATGGGCGATACCATGAAGTAGAAGTGCATGATATGGAGGTATCGGATGCTCGAGGTGAAGCGGCTGAGACTGCTCTGGGAGCTGAACGCGCGCGGCACGGTCGTCGCCGTCGCGAACGCCCTCAACTACAGTCCTTCGGCGGTCTCGCAGCAGCTGGCGCTGCTCGAACGCGAGGCCGGCGTTCCGCTGCTGCGCAAAGTCGGCCGCACGCTCGAGCTGACCGCCGATGCCGAAGCCCTGGTCGCCGAGACCGAGGAGCTGCTGGCCGGCCTCGAGCGCGCCGAGTCGGCGCTGCATCGGGGGAGGGCGGAGATCAGCGGGACGCTGCGGGTCGCGGCCTTCCAGACGGTGCTGCTCGCGATCCTGCCGCAGACGCTGCGCCGACTGCGCGCCGAGCATCCCCAGCTGCGCGTCGAGGTGGTGCAGGTCGAGCCGGAGGCGGCGCTGCGGGAGACCTGGGCCCGCGGCTTCGATCTCGTGGTCGCCGAGCAGTATCCCGGGCACGCCGCTGCGCACTTCGTCGGCCTGGACCGGGAGCCGCTGACCAGCGATCCGATCCGGCTCGCCCTGCCGCGAGCCGGCGTGGCCGGGGCGGAGTTCGACCGTGCGGACTCGCTCGCCGGCGCGTCCGAGCTGCCCTGGGTGATGGAGCCTCGCGGCGCCGCCTCCCGGCACTGGGCCGAGCAGGCCTGCCGCAGCGCGGGCTTCGAGCCGGACGTCCGCTATGAAACCGCCGACCTCCAGGCTCACGTCCGCCTCGTAGAGTCGGGCAATGCGGTGGCGCTGTTGCCGGGGCTCGTGCACGTCGGAGCCGAGCATCGCCTGCGCTTCGCGGATCTGTCCCGGGATCCGCACCGCGCGCTCTTCACTGCCGCCCGCGCCTCGACGGTCGGGCACCCCGCGCTCACGGCGATTCGCGACGCTCTGCGACGGGAGGCGAGCGCGCTCGCCGTCGGATGATGCGTGGATGCGCCGTTCAGCTTGCCGGGCATAAGCTGGCGGCGTGCCCGCCTTCGCGGGTCGACTCGAGCGGGAGGTGGGCGTGAAGACCATCAGCTACAACCTGCGCAAGAATCGCGCGCTCGGCGAGATCGGCGGCCTCGCCGAGAGTCACGGGGCCGACATCCTCTGCCTGCAGGAGGCCGATGCCGTCGCTCTGCCGGCCGAACTCGGCCACATGCGTCTCGTGCACGCGACCGAGAACAACCGCCTCGGTTTGGCCATGTACGTGCGCGAGGAGCGGTTCCAGGTGCGCACCGCGCAGACCTTTCAGCTCAAGAAGTCGCTGCACGACCGAGTGCTGACGCCCGCGAACGAGCGGCTGCTCGGCGCCCGCCTGCACGATCGCGAGACGGGGCGGGATCTCGTGGTCGCCTCCTTCCACGCCGCGCCGCTGACCGCGCTGAACTCGCTGCGGCGGCATCAGATCAGCGCGGCGCTCGCCGAGCTGCGGCTGCTCGGCCCCGGGCTGCCCGCGCTCATGGTCGGCGACTACAACTATCCGGTCTTCCAGGCGAGACTCGACCGGCACCTCGGCCAGGAGGGCTACGAGCTCAGCTTCAGCGATCGACGCACGTACACGCGCTACCGGGTCTTCCGCGGCCATTTCGACTTCGCGACCTCGAGCGGCATGCGGATCGACCAGGTGCGCACGCTGGATCGAGGCACGAGCGATCACCTGCCGATCCTGGTGCGGGCGGCGCTCGCGGACGCCCAGATCCCGGTTCCCGCCGGCCCCGATCCGATCGATGAGGTCATCGCCGCCCGTTCGGAGTCGATCGCCGCGGCATACTGATCGTCCCGGCGGGATCCCGCGCGTGCGGATCCGGGATCCGGGCGTCGGAGCAGCCGTTTCGCGCGCCGCTACGATGAACGGGTGACGGACGACGGAGCGGCCCAGGGGGCGCGGGCGGCCTCCGGCACGCTGCTGGTGCTCGCCGCCGCAGTGCTCTGGGGCACGACGGGCACGGCCGCGACCTTCGCTCCGAGCGCCGGGCCGATCGCGATCGGTGCGGCGGCGATGGGCATCGGCGGTCTGCTGCAGGCCGCCGTGGCGATCCGCCCGCTGCTGCGGGACGCGCGGACCCTGCGGCGGCACCCCTGGATGCTCGGGATCGGCGCGGTCTCGGTGACGGCCTATCCGCTCGCCTTCTATCTCGGCATGAACCTGGCCGGCGTCGCGGTGGGCACGGTGGTCGCGCTGGCCTCGGGCCCGATCTTCGCTGCCCTGCTCGAACGCATCGTCGACGGCACTCCGCTCGATGCGCGCTGGTTCGCGGGCGCCGGGCTCGGGATCGGCGGCACGATCCTGCTCACGCTGGACGGCGCGCACGGCCCGCAGGCGGGAGGCGGCGGCTCCGGTGATGCGGCGCTCGGCGTCGCGCTCGCGCTCGCGGCCGGGCTGACATATGCGCTCTACACGTGGGCGGTGCGCCGACTGATGCGCGGGGGCGTCGGATCGCGCGCCGCGATGGGTGCGGTCTTCGGGATCGGGGGGCTCCTGCTCCTCCCCGTGCTGATGGCCACGGGAGCGCCGTTCCTCGAGGATCCGCGGAATCTCGGGGTGGGCGTCTACATGGCCCTGATCCCGATGTTCCTCGGCTACCTGGCCTTCGGAGCCGGCCTGCGCACGGTGAGCGCGAGATCGGCGACCGTGCTGACGCTCGCCGAGCCGGCCGTGGCGGCGGTGCTCGCCTGGTGGATCGTGGGCGAACGCCTCGGCGCGCTCGGCATCGTCGGCATCGTGCTGATCGCGGTGTGCCTGGCGGTGTTCTCGGCGCCGGCGCGGCGCGGCCGGTCGTGATCCGGCGCCCGGCGCCGGTGCGCGTCTAGCGCACGAGGCGCGCGATCGCGGCCGACGCCTCCTTGAGCTTCTCGGCGGAGACCTCGCCGCCCTCGGCGGCCGCCTCGGCGACGCAGTGGCTCAGGTGATCGTCGAGCAGGCCGAGCGCCACGCGCTCGAGGGCCTTCGTCGCCGCGGCCACCTGCGTCATCACGTCGATGCAGTAGGCGTCTTCGGCGACCATCCGATGGATGCCGCGCACCTGCCCCTCGGCTCGGCGCAGCCGCTTCAGCATCTCTTCTTTGTGCTCGCTGTATCCGTGAGTGTGGTCCGCCTCGTGCATGAGAGTATTATATACCCAGAGGGGGTATCATGCGGCGTGTTCGGCGAGAGATCCGGGGTCGACGGTGCGCTCAGCGCCGCGATGTGCGCAGCGTCGCGATCCCGCCCAGGATCAGGACCAGCACCGCCGCCCAGATCGCTCCGTAGGTGAACCACTCGCCGGCCGCGATCCGCTCGCCCAGCAGGAGCGAGGCCACGAGCAGCAGCGCGGGCTCCAGATAGCTGAGCAGTCCGAACAGGCTGATCGGCAGGAGCCGCGAAGCGAGCACGTAGAGCGCGAGCGCGATCGACGCGAAGATCGCGATGCCGGGCGCCGACCACCACAGCGCAGGGTTCTGCGCGAGCACCGATCCGTCGGCCGCCGTGCGGCCGACGACGAACAGCGCGAGCGGGATGGCGACCAGATTCTCCCACCACATGCCGCCCAGATGGTCGATGCGGATCGCCCGGCGCAGCACGAAGTAGACGGGATACCCGAAGGCGACCAGCAGGGTGCCCCAGCCGATCCCGCCGTTCCGGATGATCTCGTAGGCCACTCCGACCGCGGCGACCCCGGCGGCCACCCACTGCCACCACAGCATGCGATCGCGGTAGAGCACCCGGCCGACCACCACCAGCACGAGCGGCAGCAGGAAGTAGCCGAGCGCGACGTCCATGCCGTGCCCGTTCAGCGGGGCCCACGCGAACACCCACACCTGGGCGCCGAGCAGTGCGCCGCAGACCAGGATCCCGAGCAGCAGCAGCGGCGTGCGACGGATCCGCTGCGCGATCTCGGCCATCTGCCAGGCGCCGCGCATCGCGAGGAGCACGAGCGCGATGCAGGGCACCGAGGCGATGGTGCGGATCGCCCAGACGTCCTCGCCGGAGAGCGGCGCGAGGAACGGAGTCAGATAGTAGATCAGTCCGAAGCAGACCGAGGAGGCGACCGACACCAGGACGCCCCGGCCGCCCGGTCGGGCGGCCACGAAGGAGGTGCTCAACGAGAGCGCTAGACGCTGATCGCGCCGATGACCTCGCCGTAGGGCGTCTCGCCCACCGGCTCGAAACCGACGCGGAGGAAGAACTCCTCGGGGCCGTCCTCGCCGCGCTCCCAGAGCACGGTGAGACGATCGACGCCCCGACGCCTGGCCTCATCGATGAGCGCGTTCACCGCATAGGTGCCGACGCCCTTGCCCTGCGCATCGGCGTCGACGTTGATGCGCCAGAGCGCCGCGCGGAACTCCTCCTGCGCCGCATCCGGATCGAAGTTGCCGTGGACGAAACCGACGACCCGATCGTCGTCGAGCACGACCCGCTGCCAGGCGCTGTGAGCCGGAACGACGGCCGCTGCGGCCGAGTACGAGACCGGGCTCACGAACTGCTCCTGGCCGGGCTTGAGGCCGAGGCTGTTCACGGCCACGATGGTCGCTGCTGACAGTTCTTCGAGTCGGAGGCTCATGCATCCAGGCTAGCCTGCGCGGCGGAATACCGCCATTGAGCTACGTAAAGAGTCGGTGTGAACAGGGATCTTTCAGCTTCCGGATCGGGCCGCCGGCATACGTGTCGGCCGGGTCGGCGCCGCAGTCGGCTCCGTCAGGATCGCGACGCGATCGCCGCCCCCACGGCGGCGGCGGGAGAGTCCTCGGGGAGCACCTGGATCCGCTCGCTCATGTGCAGCTGCGCGAAGAACGGCGATTCCGCCTCCCAGCGCCGCAGCGTGCTGCGGATGCCCTCGATGACGGGGTCGCCGACCAGGCGCAGGCCTCCGCCGATCACCAGCGTGCCGGGGTCGAGCGTGAAGCCGAGCACGCGGATGGCGCTCGCGGCGCCCTCGACGAGGTGGTCCAGAGCGAACTGCGCGTCCGCGTCGCCGGCTGCGATGGCCGAGAGCAGCACGCGGCCGGGATGGTCGCCGCCCGCCGGCCAGTAGGTCTTGAGGCCCGATCCGCTGGCCACGGTCTCGAGGCAGCCGAACTGCCCGCACGGGCAGGGCCGGCCGAGGGAGTCGATGGGCAGGTGGCCGATCTCCCCGGCGACCCCGGTCTCGCCTCGGATGGGCAGCCCGTCGACCACGTAGCCGGCCGCGAGCCCGGTGCCCAGATTCAGATAGGCGACGGTTCCGCCCAGCTGCATGAGGTGTACCGCGCCGATCGCGGCCGCCGTCACGTCGTTGTCGATCGAGACCGGGATGCCGGTGCGCTTCTCGATCTGCGCGGCGAGATCGATCTGCTCGATGCCGATGTTGTAGGCGTAGCGCAGGTAGCCCTTCGCCCGATCGACCTGCCCCGGGACGCCGACGCCGATCGAGGCGAAGTCCTGCACCGTCCGGCCCGTGCGCTCGGCAAGCGTCGCGACGACCTGCGCCGCCGTGTCGAGCACGCCGTCGATGCCGCTCGGGGTCCGCACCGTGACCTCGGCCTCGATCCGGCCGTCGCGGTCGAGCACGAGCCCGGCGGTCTTCGTCCCGCCGATGTCCATGCCGATCTGCGCCTCGGCGAGCGTACCGGTGGTCGAGGTGGGGGTGTGGTCAGTTGAGGTCATGAGCGATCTTCCGCGAACAGGTCGAGCAGGGCGGCGCCGACGAGGGATGAGGATCCGAAGGTGGCGAGGTCGGCGTAGCCGGGTTCGGCGCTCGGCCAACCGGTTTCGACGGTCAGCACGGGCACCCCCGCCGCCCGCAACGCGTCCACGCCCGCGCGGGCGAAGGATCGCCGATGCAGGTCGCGGCCGATCACGAGCGCGCCGCGGGCGTCGAGCCGACGCGGATCGAGGCCGTCCACCGACCAGGGTAGTGGAGCGGCGGAGTCGACGGCCAGATGCGACCTGCGGGCGAACGCGTCTGCTGCGGCCTCGGTGCCGGGGAGCGGGTGCGCGGCCGCGGCGAACGGCCCCCACGGGGCGGCGCCGACGGCCATGTTGGCTGCGGCATCGACGCGGATCACGGCGGCCTCCGGGTGCGCGGCCAGCCAGGTGCGGGCAGTATCGAGACCGTCGAAGCTCGCGGCGACGCGCGCGATCTCGTCGGCGCCGGGGGCGGCCGGCGGATCCGGCAGGCGATAGGGCGGGGCCGCATCGATCGCGAGCACGCGCACCCGATCGGCGGTCTCCCGGATGGCGTCCGCCTCGAGCCGGCCGTCCGCGACGGCCGCCAGCACGTGATCCTCGATCGCGAAGAGCTGCTCCGGCGTCGTGTCGGTGCCGAGGCAGAGCAGTTCGCACCCGGCGGCGAGCGCGCGCACCGCGGCCTCGGGGATCCCGATCCCGCCGCTCGCGCCCTGCATGTCGAGGGCGTCGGAGACGACAATGCCGGTGAAGCCGAGCCGCTCGCGCAGGATCTCGCGCAGGATCGTCCCGCTGAAGGTCGCGGGCCCGCTCGGATCGATGCGGGGGAGCAGGATGTGCGACGACATGACGCTGCGCGCCCCGGCCGCGAAGGCGTCGCGGAACGGGGGGAGATCCCGCTCGCTCACGGTCTCGGGAGAGGCGTCGACGACGGGCAGGGCGAGATGCGAATCCTGAGCCGTGTCCCCGTGGCCGGGGAAGTGCTTGGGGCAGGCCACCGCGCCGCCGCCCTCCAGGCCGCGCACCCAGGCGGCGACGTGCCGGCCGGCCAGCGCGGGATCCGGCCCGAAGCTTCGGGTGCCGATGACGGGGTTGTCGGGATTGCTGTTCACGTCGGCCACGGGGGCCAGTGCGAGGTTGAACCCGGAGGCGAGGATGTCGCGGGCGACTCGGGCGCCGATCTCCTCGGTGTAGGCGGGGTCGTCGATGCGCCCCAGCACGGCGGCTCCCGGGTACGGGGCGCCCTCGAGGTAGTGCAGTCGGGTGACCTCGCCGCCCTCCTCGTCGATCGCGATGAGCGCACCGGGGGCGGCGGCCCGCAACTCGGCGCCGAGCCTCCGCAGCTGCTCCGCGTCGCGGACGTTGCCGCCGTAGACGCAGACGGAGACGAGCCCGACGTGCAGCATCTCGAGCAGCCAGTCGGGCGCGCTGAATCCGCTGAATCCGGGCATGAGGCAGGCGCGGATGTCTCGGCGCAGCGCGGCGTCGGACCGCTCGGGAGCCGTCATCCCTTGACCGCCCCGCTGACGAGGCCGCTCGTCATCCTGCCCTGCACGAACATGAAGAAGATGATCACCGGCACGGCCACGAGCGTCGACGCGGCCATCACCTGACCCCAGTCGATCGTGCTGCTCGCGGACTGCTGGATGAATCCGCGCAGCCACAGCGGCAGGGTCTTGTTGTCGGCGTCGAGTAGGACGAGCGCGACGGTGAACTCGTTCCACGCCTGCAGGAAGGCGAAGACGCCGCTCGCGATGAGCCCGGGGGCGAGCAGTGGGAAGGTGATCCGCAGGAACGCCTGGGTGCGGCTCAAACCGTCGACCATCGCCGCCTCTTCGAGCTCGGCCGGCACGCCGGCGACGAAGCCGCGGAGCATCCAGATCGTGAACGGCACGACCGCGGCGGTGTAGATGATGCTCACGCCGATCACGGAGTTCAGCATTCCGAGGTTGCTCATCAGCTTGTACTGGGCGATGAACATCCCCTCGGCAGGCAGCATCTGGATGAAGAGCACGGCGAGGACGAAGCTGCGCCGTCCCTTGAACTTGAATCGGCTGATCGCGAGCGCGGCCAGGAACGCGAAGATCAGGCAGGCCGCGACGACGATCAGGGCCACCGAGAGGCTCATGCCGAGCGCGTGCAGGAAGCTGCCGTCGGCGACGACCGCCTGGAAGTTCTTGAACGAGCCGCCGAACGGGAGCAGCTGCGGCGTCGTCCGCTCGAGCGTCACCTTGGGCAGCAGCGAGGAGTTCAGCATCCAGTAGACGGGGAACACCCAGATCAGCACGATGAGGACGGCCAGTGCGTTGAGGACGGCGCGTGCGGTCTTGTTCATGATTCGCGATCCTCCTTGAGCAGGCTGCGCACGTAGAACCAGCTGAGCGCGATCGTGAGCAGCAGGACGAAGATCGACATGGCGCTGGCCATCGCGAAGTCGCTGGATCCGACGCCGATCTGATAGATGTAGGTGCCCAGCACATCGGTCTGGCTGGCGATGGATCCGCGGTCCTGCAGCATCTTGATCTGCGTGAAGACCCGCAGATCCCAGATCAGCTGCAGGAGCAGCACGATCCCGAGCACGGGCGTGATGAGCGGGACGATGATGTGGCGCAGGCGCTGCCAGGGGCTCGCGCCGTCCATCTGCGCGGCCTCGAGGACCTCGTCGGGCACCTGGGTCAGACCGGCGTAGATGGAGAATGCGACGAAGGGGACGCTCATCCAGACGACGATGATCATGGCGACGCCGAAGAACGAGAGCGGATCCTGCAGCCAGTTGTGGCTGTCGAAGGGGAGCCCGATGCTGGTGAGCACCCAGTTGATGAGGCCGCGGCGCCAATCGAAGATCCAGTTCCAGATCGTCATGGCCGCGACCACCGGGGTCGCCCAGGCCAGCAGCATCGCGATCTGGAGGGCGATGCGCGCCCATGCCGAGACCGCCCGCATCAGCAGGGCGAAGCCGATGCCGACGACCATCGTGACGGCCGCGGTGATGAGGCAGAATGCGAGGGATCGCGCGACGACCAGCCAGGTGGTCGGATCGCTGAACAGCGCGACGTAGTTGCCGAACCACACCCACTCGGGTGCGGCGCCGAACTGCTGTGCGAGCCCGAAGTGCTGCATCGAGGTGACCAGCTGCCAGACCACGGGGTAGGCCATCGCGAGGAGCACGATCAGCGTGGCGGGGAGCAGCAGCAGGTACGGGGTCAGGCGGCGGCGCATCGCGGAGTCCTTCCCGAGAGGTGTGCGCGCGAGTGCGCGCAGGTCAAGAGTAATGAGGGGAGGGCCGGGCGGCGCCGGCCCTCCCCGGGAGTGCTACTTCTGGTTCAGCAGCGCGTCGAGCTTGGCGTTGGTCTCCTTCGCCAGGGCCGGGAGATCCTTCGAATCGCGGATCTGCGCGAAGAACTCCTCCATGATGTTCTTCGACTCGATCGCCGCCCAGCCCGGTGCGGCCGGGGTGAGCTTCGAGTTCGAGGCCGACTCGATGAGCGCCTTCGCGAACTGGTCGTTGCCGAGCGAAGCGGTGTACTTCGAGTTGGCGGGGCCGAGGCCGTTCTTGCCGAGCAGGTTCTGGTAGCCCTCGGAGAAGATGATGCGCATCAGGTCCTTGGCCAGTTCGGGGTTCTTCGACTTGGCGGAGATGCCGATGTTCGAACCGCCGGCGAAGACCGGGGCGGGCTTGCCGTCGTTGCCGGGCAGGACGAAGGTGCCGAAGGTCTTGTCGTTCCAGTTGCGGACGGGATCGCCGGCGTCGTTCTTGCCCAGGTCGCCGATCGACCAGTGCGCCCAGCCCGGAGCCATGATGGTGGCGGCGGCGAGCGACAGCTTGTCGGTGACCTTGCCGTCGGCGTCCTTGACCTCGTCCGAGTCGTTCAGGTACTGGTACTGGTTCGCGTCCTTCATGTCATTGGGCGCATGCGAGGCGTTCCGGTAGATGCCCTGCAGCTGCTCGAGGCCCTTCAGCGCCTCGGGCGAGTCGAGCGTCGCCACCCACTTGCCGCCCTGGTCCTCGGCGATGTCGCCGCCGTTCGCGAAGATCCAGGAGATGCCGTTGCGCCAGTCCTGGCCGCCGAGGAAGAAGCCGGAGAAGTTCTTGATCCCCTTCGGGTTCTTCTTGGCGATCTCCGCCACATCGGTGTTGAACTGGTCGAGCGTGGTCGGCACCTCGACGCCGGCCTGCTTCCAGACGTCCTTGCGGTAGAACATGTAGCGCGAGCCGAAGTAGTAGGGCAGCGTGTAGTTCTTGTCGCCGACCTTGCCGACGTCGACGAAGGACTGCAGCAGGTCGCTGCCGCCGAGCTCGTCGTACATGTCGCTGATGTCGAGGAACGCGCCGGCGTTCGTGAAGGCCGGCGACTGCGTGTTGCCGATCTCGGTCACGTCGGGGGTGTTGTTCGCATCCGGCATCTTGGTGGTCAGATTCGTGAGGATGTCGCCCCACTCCTGCTGCTGGATGTTGAGCGTGGCGCCGGTCTTCTTCTTGAACTCGGCCGTCAGATAGTCGCGCGCCTCCTGAGGCGTGTCCGGGCCGATCACCCACATGGTGATGGTCTTGCCGCTGTTGTCCTCCGGCTTGTTGCCGCTGTCGGTCGCAGCGGGGCTGCAGCCGGTGATCAGCAGAGTCGAAGCCACAGCCGCGGCAGCGAGGCCTGCGAGCCTTCTCTTCATGGTGTTTCCTTTCGGTGTGCGTTCCGGCGTCTGCCGGGCCGCGGTGGTGGTGTTATCGGGTACTGGGTCTGTGAGGGATTCCGGAGCCGGGCCGCTCGGCGTCAGCTGACGCCGAGCCGATCCTTGAGCACGACCGCGGTCGCCCCACGCAGGATCAGATCGTCGCTCTGGGCGCTGGTGCGCAGCACGAGGTCGTCGTGGGAGTCGGGCATGGTGCGACTGCGGAGGATCTCGAACGTCGCCTCGGCGAGGGTGCCGTCGAGCAGCTCGGCGGGGCCGGCCAGCACCACCTCGGCGAGGTTCAGCACGCCGATCACCGGGGCGAGGGCGACGCCGAGACGCCGGCCGGCCTCGCGCAGCACCTCGTCGCGGCCGGTGTCTCCGGCCGCCTCGAGCGCGCGGGTGAGGGCGGGCACCGCGAGCCAGTGCTCGAGCACCTGCTCGCGGGAGTACGGGGCCTCGATGCCGAGATCCGTGCCGACCATCACCTGCCCGATCTCGCCGGAGGCGAAGCGGTTGCCGGTGACGGGGCGTCCGCCGACCACGAGACCCGATCCGACGCCGTAGCCGATGGTGACCAGGATGAAGTCGTCGCTCGTGTCGCCGAAGCTGTATTCGGCGAGCGCGGCCACGTTGGCGTCGTTCGCGACGACGGTGGGGAGGCCGGTGCGCTCCTCGAGGATCCGGCGCAGGGGGAGGCCATCCCAGCCGAGGTTGGGCGCCGTGCGCACCACGCCGTCGTCGTCGACGACGCCGGGCGTGCCGACGCCGAGGCCGAGCAGCGGCAGCTCGGTCGCCCCCTGCAGCGCGCGGGCGAGCTCGATCACCAGATCCCGGGCCTCGTCGCCGGTCACCGCGTCGCCGCTCGCGTCGATCCGGGGGGTCTCCGCCCGGGCGACGACCTCGCCGGCGAGGCTCAGCACCGCTCCGCGCAGCTGGCGGTGGTCGCTGAGGTCGAGGGCGACGACGGCGTGCGCGTCGCGGGCCAGGTCGATGAGGATCGCCGGTTTGCCGGGGCGCTGGGACTCCTGCTGGCCGATTTCGTGGATGAGGCCCTCGGCGATCAACTCGGCGACGAGGCCGGAGATCGTGACCTTGGTGAGGCGGGTCGCGCGGGCGACGTCGGCGCGGCTGAGCGGGCCGGAGAGGTACAGCGTCTGGAGGACGAGCGTGCGGTTGTGCTGCTTGGCGTCGCCCGGCGTGACCTTGTCGGCGACGCGGAGGGAACCGGCCCTGCGGGGGTTGAGCGACCAGGTCGTGCGACCGGCGGCCGGCTGCTGGGGGGAGAGCAGCAGCGGCGCGCCGGAAGCGGCCTGATCGGCCGGTGCGGGCCGGGTGGCCGGAGCGGCCGAGGATGCCTGCCGTGCCGGGGGGACCGGTACGTCTGACGGCGTCGTTGCAATCACCATAGGAGTTAGTAAAACTAACGAACTAAATATTCGCAAGTCGGATCCGAAAAATTCTTCGGCCGTGATCGAACCGTGATCGACCCCATCGCTCGTCGCGCCCCGTCCCCTCGTGGAAGCCGTGGAGGCCGTGGAGCGCCGTGGCAGGGGGCCGGTCGCGGGATCCGGGCGTGTGTTACGGTTGGCGTGGCCCAACGGTGGGCCGCGGCGGCCGGCTGGCTGCCGTCTTTCACAACGGATCGTCCGGCACGTACCTGCCGGTGGAGGAAAACATGTCATCAGTCACGTTCGACGGCATTTCACGCGTCTACCCCGGCACCAGCCGCCCCTCGGTCGATGAGCTCAGTCTCGAGATCGGCGATGGGGAGTTCCTGGTCCTCGTCGGCCCCTCGGGCTGCGGCAAGTCGACCACCCTGCGCATGCTCGCCGGTCTCGAAGAGGTCGACGGCGGCAGGATCCTGATCGGGGACAAGGACGTCACCAACGTGCCCCCGAAGGATCGCGATATCGCGATGGTCTTCCAGAACTACGCGCTCTACCCGCACATGACGGTCGCCGAGAACATGGGCTTCG
>CAMFIY010000007.1 GCA_945952575.1 uncultured Leucobacter sp. | reverse complement strand
GAGATTCATGAGCGTCTCGTGGGCTCGGAGATGTGTATAAGAGACAGGCTCTCGGTCGCCGCCTTCGCGGCCGTGCTCCCGGCCAAGGCATCGACCGGCGCGCTGCTCGTTCTCCTGATCGTGGGCGACGTGTTCGCTCTCGCCCTGTATCGACGGGATGCCGACCTGCGCACACTGCTCCGACTCGCGCCGGCGGTGCTCGTCGGGCTCGTGCTCGGATCGGTGTTCCTCGCGCTTTCGGATGACCGCTGGGTCAAGCTCGTGATCGGTGTCATCCTGCTGGCACTCACCGCATTCACCCTGTGGCGCCGCGGCGGGTCCGGTGCAGCGCCCGGAGGCGGCCGCGCGGCCCGCGTCGGCTACGGCGCGCTCGGCGGTTTCACGACGATGGTCGCGAACGCGGGCGGCCCGGTGATGTCGCTCTACTTCCTGGCCGCGCGCTTCCCCGTGCGCACCTTCCTGGGCACGGCAGCGTGGTTCTTCGCCATCATCAACGTCGCGAAGCTGCCCTTCTCCATCGGGCTCGGGCTGCTCGACTGGAGCACGTTCAGTCTCGACCTGGTCCTGGCCCCCGCCGTCGTCGCGGGCGCGCTCATCGGGCGCTGGATCGCGGGCCGGATCAGGCAGGCGGCCTTCGACCGGGTCGTGGTCGCGATGACGGTGCTCGGCGCCTGGTTCCTGATCCTTGCGGCGTTGAAGTCAAGCTAGCGGCGCCGGGTCCGAAGCCGCACGGTCGGTGCGGCATCGCCGAGCAGTGACTGCCCGCCCTCCGGCTACCGCGCGCGGAACGAACTCGCGCGGCTCGACGGCCGAACGGAGGCTCACACCCGGCGGGCCCGCCGCTGATCCCGCTCCGCCTGCTCGGCCAGCATCGCGTTGTAGGCCGCGAGCTCGGCATCGCCCGAGCGATCCGCGGCCCGGTCCTTCCGCTTCTGCTCGCGATCATCGCTGCGCGACCACTGCACCGCGACGACGAGCGCGAGCGCGAGCGTCGGCAGCTCGCCGATGCCCCACGCGATGCCGCCGCCGGTCCGCTGGTCCTCGAGCGGCGTCGCCCCCCAGGTGCGGCCCATCGCCCCGAACCAGTCGGCGAGCATCAGCCCGTCGCCCGTCATCATCGTCACGCCGAAGAACGCGTGCGCGGCCATCGTCGCGAAGAGCGTGACGAGCCGCAGCGGATAGGGGAACCGATAGGGCACGGGATCGAT
This sequence comes from uncultured Leucobacter sp., assembly GCA_945952575.1. GTDB lineage: Bacteria > Actinomycetota > Actinomycetes > Actinomycetales > Microbacteriaceae > Leucobacter. Next base: position 20,394 of record CAMFIY010000007.1, on the reverse strand, counting down.
CCCGACCATCGACAGCGCGAAGAGATAGCCGGAGATCAGGAAGTGCACGATCATCCACTGGTGCCCCAGGTGATCCACCATCGACCAGCGGAACAACCCGGAGAAGTAGAAGACCCAGAGCGAGCCCGCGAAGACGACGGCGGCCACGGCCGGATGCGTGATGACCTTCGAGTAGGGCGTCTGCACGGCCCAGAGGATCCACTCGCGACCGCCCCAGGAACCGTCATCCCGCCGCGCCGTGGCGCGCAGCGCGAGCGTGACCGGCGCCCCGAGCACGAGGACGAGCGGGATCAGCATCGTCAGCATCATGTGCGCGAGCATGTGCTGGCTGAAGAGATAGGCCTCGTAGACGTTCAGCACGCCGTTCGTCGTGTAGAAGAGCATCGCGAGGCCGAGCAGCCAGGCGATCGTCCGCCCGACCGGCCAGCGGTCCCCGCGGCGGCGCAGGCGGATCACGCCGCCGACGTACAGGATCGCGCCGAAGACGCACACGAGTGTCCAGGCGAGATCGAACTTCCAATCCGTGAAATAGCTCAGCGGAGCGATCGGGCCGGGCAACGGATCGCCGGTCAGCACCTCGGCGGGCGTCGACCCGACACCCGCCGGCTTCGTCGCCTCCGCGATCGAGGCCGGGGTCGCCGTGCGGCCGAGCGCACCGGCCAGGCCGCTCGCGAGGCCCATCACCGCGAGCTCGGCGAGCACGAGCCAGGCGAAGACCCGGGTCGACCCCGGGCCTCCGAGGCGCGGGATCGCGGCCCTCCGCCAGGCGACTCCGAGGATCCCGAGCAGCACGATCGCCGCGGTCTTCAGCAGCACGATGACCCCGTAGCCCGAGCCGAAGAGCTGCGCGAAGGATCCGATGCGCAGCCAGGCGCTGACCACGCCCGAGGCCGCCACCCCGACGAAGGCGAGCAGCGCGAAGGTCGAATAGCGGGCCACGAGGATCGGCAGCCGGCGGCGATCGAGTCCGCGCGCCACGAACACCAGCGCGACGAGGCCGCCCAGCCAGACCGAGGCGCCGATCAGGTGCACCAGCAGGGCGTTCACCGCCTGGCCGTGACCCGAGGATCCCGCCGCGTGGCCCTGCTGAGCCAGCGGAACCGCGGTCGCCAGAGCGGCGACGAGCGCGAGCAGCACCCAGCGGCGATCCCGCACCGCGAAGCAGAGGACGGTGGTCACCGCAGCGATCAACAGCTCGATCAGCCAGAGCCGCCCGAGCTCGATGGTCGTGACGAACTGGGCGAGCTGCGCCCCGAAGCCGGAGTCGCCGGAGAACGGCTGGCCCGTCACGTCCAGGAAGGTGAACAGGATCGTCGCCGCACTCGCCACCGTCAGCACCGCGGCCGATGCGGCCGCGAGGTCCAGCGCCGTGCGCCACTCCGGTCGCTCGGGCGCGAACGCCCAGATCGCCATCGCGAGCGAGCCGATCAGCACCGCCATGCTCAGGTTGACGAGCGTGCGCGCAGCCGGCAGGCCGTAGCGGACGACGGCGCCGGGATCCTGCAGGATGCGCGGGTCGGCCGCGCCGCCGATCCAGAGCCCGAGGAGCAGGGCCGCCAGCGTCGTCGCGAGCAACGCGGCGGGCGCGATGATCCGGAGCGAGCGAGGCACCGGATCAGCCTACCTTTCCGCGCTGGGAAGAACGGGCGGGCGCAGGGCCGTGCGGGATGGCGCCGCTCCGGAGGGGATGCGGCCCAACGCAGAGGGACCCTCGGCCATTCGGCCGGGGGTCCCTCGAACGCGTCAGTAGGACTGCGCGAGAACGCTTACTTGACGGCGGCCTTCAGCTTGCTGCCGACCGAGACCTTCACGCGCTTGCCCGCGGGGATGTTGATGGTCTCGCCGGTGCGCGGGTTGCGGCCCGTGCGCGCAGCGGTGGTCGCGGTCTCGAAGGAGAGCCAGCCGGGGATCGAGACCTTGCCACCCTTGGCAACGGTCTCCGAAACGGCCGAGAAGAGGCCGTCGAGCACAGCCGACACCGCAGCCTGGCTCTGGCCGGTCTCAGCGGCGACCTTGGCAACGAGTTCAGTCTTGTTCAGCGACATGTTTTGTTTCCTTCCAAGAGCCAGACCTGCTCGGTCTCGCCCTGATGTTGGTCGCCCCGTGAGGCGATGATCGGTTGATCGCGTATGAATCTACCCCAGAAACTCATCGAACTGGCGGAATTACGCCGATTTTGACGCGATTGGTCAGCCGTTTCACCCTGAGCGAACTTCGAGGCGCGCGGAAAACGACAAAGCGGGCGGGATCCGGAAGGATCCGCGCCCGCTCGGTACGCTCGGCTGCTGCGAACCGAGAGCCGTTACCAGCTCGACTTCGTGATACCGGGCAGCTCGCCGCGGTGGGCCATGTCGCGGAAGCGGACACGGCTGATGCCGTACTTCGACAGCACGCCGCGGGGGCGGCCGTCGATGACGTCGCGGCTGCGCACGCGCACCGGCGAAGCGTTGCGGGGCAGCTTCTGCAGGCCCACCCGAGCGGCCTCGCGGCTCTCGTCGGTGCCGTTGGGGTCGATCAGCGCCTTCTTCAGCTCGGCGCGACGCTCGGCGTAGCGCTCCACGACAGCCTGACGCTGCTTGTTCTTCGCGATCATGCTCTTCTTAGCCATGATTAGCGCTCCTCTCGAAACTCGACGTGCTGGCGGATCACCGGGTCGTACTTCTTGAGCACGAGGCGATCCGGGGTGTTGCGACGGTTCTTCTTCGTCACGTAGGTGTACCCGGTGCCTGCCGTCGAACGGAGCTTGATGATGGGACGGACGTCCTGCTGCTTAGCCATTAGAACTTCACCCCGCGCTTCTGCAGGTCGGCGACCACTGCCTCGATGCCGCGGGCATCGATGACCTTGATGCCCTTAGCCGACAGGGTGAGGGTCACCTTGCGGCCGAGCGAGGGCACGAAGTAGGTCTTCTTCTGGATGTTGGGATCGAACCGACGCTTGGTGCGACGGTGCGAGTGCGAGATGTTGTGACCGAAGCCGGGGACGGCGCCTGTCACCTGGCACACTGCTGCCATGGTTTTCCTCCATTACCGTGAAGCCTGATGACTTCACCCAAGATCTCTTGTCTGCCGGGGCCTCGGCGCGAGCCGCGCACCCCTGCGGTCCATGCGATGGGACTTCGCACAGCCAAAGATCAAGCTTACGAGAGATCCACGGATCCCGCAAGGTGAGATTCCGCGCGGGCGCGCAGCGCGGGACCCGCCGTCGACCCGAGGCTCGGGATCGCGATGCGGGCTGCGGAGCTCCCCCTGCAGAGCGCCGCAGCCCGATCCGGAATCCCGGAGCCTGCCCGGGTTCGCGACGTCACCGGATCCTGACGCTCGCGGCGACCCGGGCCGTCGTGTAGTAGCCGGACTTGTGCCCGGTGACCCTGACCGAGATCCGCTTGCCCCGATCCTGCGACTTCAGGCGGTACTTCGACGAGGTCGCCCCGCCGATGGGCTGGCCGTTGCGCAGCCAGCGATAGCTGAAGGAGACGCCGCTCGGCGCCCAGCTGCCGCGGTGCACGGCGAGAAGGCGCCCGACCTTGGAGACTCCCGCGATGGTCGGCTTCACGGTCCGCATCGAGCGGCGGACCGTCGCCGTCGTCTTCGACGTGGCGGACTTCGACTGCCCGGCGCGGTCGCCGGTGACCCTGACGCTGATGGTGCTGCCGAGATCCGCCGCGGCGACCAGGTACTTCGACGAAGTGGCGCCGGCGATCTCGGTGCCGCCGCGCAGCCACTGGTACGTGACCGCCTCGGGCTTCGGGGTCCAGCCGTCTGCGCGTGCGGAGAGGGTGATGCCCGTCCTCGCCTGGCCGGTGATCGCCGGAGTGCCCAGGGCGAGGAACGGATCCGCGAAATCGATCCGCACCTTCGCACTCGCCGATCCGGTGGAGAGGACGCTCACCTTCGCCGACTGTCCGAAGGGGATCACCGTCCGGCCCGCGGTCATCGCCTGGTAGAAGTAGCCCGACGAGTTGCGCGAGAGCACCGTCGATCCGCGCCCGGTGACGCGATCCAGTGACTTGATCACGCGCACGCCGGGGGTGACCCGGAGCTTCTGCCCGTTGCGCGGGATCACCACGGAGGTCCCGGACGCCTGCGGCATCCCCGAGTCCTGACCCGAGCCGTTGCGGTACTCGACGTAGAACGGCTCGCCGAGCTCGGGCTCGACGCGGATGCCGCGCAGGCCGCTGCCGGCGGTGAGCGCGTTCAGCACGAAGGTCTGCGAGGCGCCGCCCGCGGGGGTGACGGTCTGCAGCATGTCGCCGCCCGTGGCGTCCAGGAAGTCGCGCTGGTTGATCGCCAGGGCGGCCGGCCGGCTGGTGTAGCCGCGGATGCCGACGCCCATGACGCTCCACAGATCGCCGTACTCGCTGTCGGCGCAGGGCGACGCGGCCGTGCCGGATACCGTCTTCGAATCGGGGGTCGAGCCGCTGCACAGGCGCGCGTTCGCATGACCGAGGCCGAAGTTGTGGCCGAACTCGTGGGCGAGCGTCTGCGCTCCGACCACGGCTCCCCGCGAGGCGGTGTAGTCGTCGAGGTTGGCCCAGACGATGCCGCCGTTCAGCTTGGAGCCGACCGTGCCCATGCCGGCGCCGCAGCCCGAATCGATGACCAGCGCGATCAGGTGGCGGGTGGATCCGGCGGTCGCGTAGCTGCTCTGCGTGCGCCCGTAGGCGCCGGCGGCCTTCTCCCAGGCCACTCTCGAGCTGCAGACGTCGGCGCTCGAGGTCGCGAGCCGCTTGATCGACGCGGAGGCGATGCCGCCGAATCGGCCGTTGCTCTGCGCGACCCAGAAGTCGGAGACCCGCGTGATCAGCGCGTCGATCTCGGAGTCGCTCGGCACCGTCTGGCCGGACTGCTTGAACATCACGATGTCGGCCTGGTGCGGAACCCCGGTGGTCTCTGCGGCTTCGGCCGGAAGGGCGACCTCCGCATCGGTGACCGGAAGCGCCTGCTCGGTCTCGGCCAGCGCATCCGAGGCGGTCTGCAGGATCTCGGCCTTGTCCGGCTCGTCCTCGCCGTTCGCCGCCGCGGCCTCGGCCGCCTGGTTCACGGCGTCGGCGGCCGATCGGGGCAGCTCGACGGTTCCCTCGAGCGTCGCCCCGGAGACCAGCTGATCGGCGGCGAGCACTCCGAGGGTGCGCTCATCGATCGGGATGACCGGCCCCTCGTCGGTGGCGAGCCAGGTGCCGCTCTCGTTCGAGGCGCCATCCGAGTCGGCGCCTCCGGGCTCCTCGGGGAGCACGAGGATCGTGCCGGAGACCTGGATGCTGTCGATCGAGGGGCTGGCATCCGCGAGAGCGGGCGTGATTCCGAGGCTGAGGGCGAGGGATCCGATACCGACGAAGGCCAGGGCGCGTGCGGCCCGTACCCTGTGCGTCGAGACCTGAGGGATCGTTGCTCGTTCAGCCTCGACACCAAAGGACGAAGTCTTCACCGGAGCATCGTAAACAGAAGTGCGCGGAAGTATCAACCCTGAATTGAAACTTGAACGCCGCGACACGCCGATATGGAAGAAAAAACTTTCCGAGTAGGGTGATCGAGTGACGGATGAATCGGACGGGAACGCCTCAGTGGTCGGACCGACCCAAGCCGCGATCCGCTACGTCGCGATCGGCGACAGCTTCACCGAGGGCGTGGGAGACGAGCAGCCGGACGGATCCGTGCGCGGCTGGGCGGACCTCGTCGCACAGGGGCTCGCCGATGCGACCGGTCGGCCGATCCAGTACGCGAACCTCGCGATCCGCGGCCGCCTGCTCGGCCCGATCATCGATGAGCAGCTCGAACCCGCGCTCGAGCTCGCGCCGACGCTCGTCAGCTTCAACGGCGGCGGCAACGACATGCTGCGGCCGGGCACCGATCTGCCGTGGATCCTCGAGCGCACCGAAGACGCGCTGCGCCGGATCCTGGAGACCGACGCGGCCCCCTTGCTGCTCGCCGGGGCGAACCCCACGGCCGGGCTGCCGAGCGGGGGCCGGGTCAAGGCGAAGGGCGATGAGCTCACACGCGAGGCCGGCGCTCTGGCCGAGCGCCTCGCGATCCGCTTCTGCGACAACTGGAACGACCCCGTGCTGGCCCGTCGCGAGTACTGGTCGACGGATCGCCTGCATCTCGCCGCGGTCGGCCACCATCGCGTCGCGGGCAACGTGCTCGCCGCGCTGGGCTATGCGGCGCCCGCCGACTGGGTGATCGACGCGGATCCCCTGCCCGCACCGACCGGGCGCGAGCAGCTGCGCTACACCCGGGAGCACGTGCTGCCCTGGATCGGGCGCCGCCTCACCGGGCGCTCGAGCGGCGACGGCCGCCGTCCGAAGCATCCGGAGTGGCACTGGGTTCAGCCGCGGCGGTAGCGCGCGCCCGGATGGCGATCCGGCAGGCGATCGCCGTACCCCATCATCTTCTGCCGGAACGAGCCCGGCGCGTACTCCCGCTGAGCGATCCCGCGCTCCTGCAGGATCGGGATGACGTGATCCACGAAGTCGGTGAGGGAACCGGGGCGGATCGCGATGCCGACGGCGAGCCCGTCCACGCCGAGCTCCAGCCAGCGCTCGATCTGATCCGCGAGCCGCTCGGGCGAGCCGACCGTGGCATCCCGGGTGATGCCGTTGCTCATGAGATCCCGGACGGTGGGGTTCGCGCTCTTCGGCATGCGTTCGATCATCGCCTCGAGCACGCCGGACATGCCGCCGGTGGACACCATGCCGCGGAGCTCCTCGACCGGCGTATCCGGATCGAGCGCGTGGAGATCGATGCCGATCTCCTGACTCATGTAGGCCACCGCACCCTCGCGGTCGGCCTTCGCCTCGAGCTCATCCGCCTTCCGCCTCGCCTCCTCGTCGGTGGAGCCGACCACGAAGCCGGTGCTGATCACGAACCTGATGTCGTCGGGGCGACGACCGCTGCGCACCGCCAGATCCCTGACGGCGGCGATGTCGGCGGCGATCTTCTCGTCCGTGCCGGAGGCGAGGAACTGCACCTCGGCGTTGCGGGCCGCGAAGTCCCGGCCCGCCGGGGATCCGCCGGCCTGCAGCAGCAGCGGGGTGCGCTGCCGGGTCGGCGCCGTCAGATGCGGGCCCTGGATCCGGTACCGCGGACTGGAGTAGTCGACGGTGTGCACCCGGTCGGGGTCGATGAAGGCGCCGGTCGCGACGTCTCGCACGAGCGCGGCCTCCTCCCACGACCCCTCCCAGAGGGCATAGGCGGCATCGACGTACTCCTGCGCCCAGCGGTAGCGCTCCTCGCGCGGCGGCAGCTCGTCGAGCCCGAAGTTGCGGGCGGCGTTCGGGCTGTAGGACGTGACGATGTTCCAGCCCACCCGGCCGTCGCTCAGGTGGTCGAGCGTGCTCGCCCGGCGGGCGAAGGTGAACGGGTGATCCTGCAGGATCGAGTTCGTGAAGACGAAGCCGAGGTGCTCGGTTTCATGGGCGAGCACGGGGATGAGGGTCGCCGGGTCCCAGAGCAGCATCCGGCCGTCATGGATCTCGGCGCGGAGATCGTCGTCGGTGAAGCCGCCCATCCCGACCGCATCGGCCAGGAACAGGCTGTCGAAGCGGCCGCGCTCGGCGGTGCGTGCGAGCTCGATCCAGAAGTCGAGCTCGCTCCCGGTCCGGGGCGGCACGATCTCGGGGAACCTCCAGAGCCCGTGGTCGGCATCCGCCCAGCCGAAGTTCGTGAATGCGTGGAAGGTCATCCGTCTGGTCAACTCAGGCCCCAATCTCCGATCATCACGATGCAAGCCCGAACTTAGTACCAACCGGTATGCATGTCCATGAAGCGATGCCAATGGCACCCATAAGGGAGGGCGCGGCGACCCCCGGCGCCGACTCTCCGACTACGATCCGGCGGTGCGCCGGCATCGGGCGCAGAGACCGAAGAGGTCGACCACGTGATCGATCTCGGCGAAGCCGTGCTCGGCCCCCACCCGGGCCGCCCACTCCTCGACGACGCTCGCCTCGAGTTCGCGCGTCTCCCCGCAGCCCCGGCAGATGAGATGGTGATGATGACCGTGCGTCGCGCAGGAGCGGAAGAGATTCTCGCCCTCGGGAGACTGCAGACTGTCGGCCTCGCCCGCCTCGGCGAGTGCCGCCAGCGACCGGTAGACCGTCGCCAGCCCGATCGTCGAACCCTGCTCGCGGAGCACTTCGTGCAGCCGCTGCGCCCCGACGAAGCCTCGGGCCTCCGCGAGCGCCGCCCGCACGGCCTCGCGCTGCCACGTGTTGCGCTGCGGTCGGGTCATGCGAGCTCCCTTGCCGTGAGAGGATCCGCGCCGGGCACGCCGGCGCGACGACTCACTGCGATCCTACGTCCCAGGAGCGCGAGCAGATACAGCGCGCTCATCGCCAGACCGATCGAACCCCCGGCGGCGAGGTCGAAGGCGCGAGAGGCCCACAGCCCCAGCAGCCCGCCGGCGACGCCGAGCAGCGCCGAGATGACCGGGATCCACTGCAGACGCGGGGCGAGCAGCTGCGCGGCCGCGGCCGGGCCGATCAGCACCGCGATGCCGAGGATCGCGCCGACCGCCGGCATCGCGACCACGACGCCCGCTGCGATCACCGCGACCACGACCAGCTCGACCGGCCAGGTGCGGAACCCCGCAGCCGTGAAACCGCGCGGATCGAAGGTCTGGAACAGGATCCGACGCGCGAAGATCCAGCACAGCGCGGTCGCCAGCACCAGCACCGAAGCCGTCGCCGCGATATCGGCCCAGCCGATCGCGAGCGGCGAGCCGACGAGCAATGCCTCCACGGGGATCCCGAGCCCCGGGTTCAGGCTGCTGAGGAGCGTGCCGAGCGCGAAGCCGAAGGCGAGCACGACACCGCTCGCGACCTGCCTCCCCTGCCCCGGCACCCGGGAGAGCAGCGTCATCGCCAGCACGAGCACCCCGGCGAACAGCGCCTGCCCGAGCAGCAGGTTCCAGCCGGCGAGCGCGAAGACCACGCCGCCGGGGAACGTCGCGTGGCTCAGCGCCACCGCGAAGAACGATCGTCGCCGCAGCACGATCAGCGTCCCGGCCACCCCGCTGAGCAGCCCCAGCAGGGTCAGCTCGAGCGCGGCCATGCCCAGATAGCTCATCCGCACACCTCCGTCGGCGCGGCGGTCGGCGCGGGTCCTGCCGTGCGAGGCCCGCCCCGGCGGATCCGACGGACTCGGCGCGCCACCAGCCTGAACCCGACCGCGACCGCGTAGACGGCGACGAGCAGCAGCACCACGAGCGCACCAGGCGAGACCGTGCCGTCGGTGTCGACGGACCAGGCGAACGCCCACCAGAGACCCAGCACTCCCGCGGCGAGCGGCACGAGGACCGCGATCGGGATCAGCAGCGCGAAGCGACGCGTGAACAGACGCGCCGTCGCCATCGGCACCGTGAGCAGCGCCACCACCATGAGGACGCCCAGCGCCTGCACACCGGCCACCGTCAGCAGCGCCGTGGCGACTCCCAGAGCGAGATCGGTCGCGAGCGGGCGGTGCCCGGCCGCTTCGAAGCCGGCCGGATCGAACGCGCGGAACAGCTGCGCACGCCCGGTGAGGACCATGATCCCGGCCGCGATCGCGGCGACCACGACGATCTGCCAGAACTGCTGCTGCGTGACCGTGAGCAGGCGGCCGAAGAGCAGATCCTGCAACTGCGCCACATAGCCCTCCTGCTTCGAGACCAGAACGACGCCGAGGCTGAAGAGCCCGGTGAGCACGACCGCGATCGCGACATCGCTGCCGCCGCGACGCTCAAGCAGCGTGAACAGCGTCGCAGCGACGAGCGCTGCGACGGCGGCGCCGGGCAGCAGGCCTGAGGATCCGCCGACCATCGCGCCGATCACGAGGCCGGGGAACACGGCGTGCACCAGGCCGTCGCTCACGAACTCCAGTTCGCGGAAGCTGATGCCGAGACCGACCGCGCCGGCGGCCAGCGCCAGCACGACGACGGTCGCCAGCGCCCGCCCCATGAAGGGCAGGGCGAACACCTCGAAAATCGTGTAGTCCATGCGTCGCCCGCGCCTACTCGGCCTCGTGATGCCCGGTCGTGGTGACGGTGTGGTGATCGAGCTCCACCGTCGCGTCCTGGAAGGCGTGCCCGATCGCCTCGAGCGTCAGGGCGCTGTCGAGCGGGCCGAACGCGGCCGGATGCCCCGGTTGCTCCGGATGGTGGCCGGCGGAGAGCAGGAGCGCGTGGGTGCAGACGCGCTGCGCGATCTCGAGATCGTGGGTGCTGACGATCACCGTGCGACCCTCGTCGCGCAGTTCGGCGACGAGTTGCAGGAGCGTATCGCGGTTCTCGCGGTCGAGGCCGTTGAACGGCTCGTCGAGGAGGAGCATCTCAGGGTTGGCCACCAGCGCACGGGCAAGGATCGCCCGCTGCTGCTGTCCGCCCGAGAGCTCGCCGAAACGGCGACGCGCGAAGGTCGAGAGGCCGACGCGCGCGAGTGCGGCCTCGACGGCGGCGCGGCCGCCGGCGCCGAGCGGTCGCAGCGGCCCGAGCTCCCGGTACAGGCCCATGGCGACCACCTGCCGCACCGACACCGGCAACTCGGTCTCGCGGGAGTCGGTCTGGGGCAGCACGCCGGTGCGCCGACGGGCGCGGCCCGGAGTCGTCCCGAGCACCACCGCACTCCCGCCGGTCAGCTCGGCGAGCCCCAGGATCCCGCGCAGCAGCGTCGACTTCCCCGAGCCGTTCGGCCCGATCAGCGCGACGGCGCTGCCGGGCGCCACGTCGAGGGTCAGGCGTGCGACCCGGGTGCGGCCCGAGTAGCCGAAGGAGGCCTCGTGGAGACTGAGTGCGGGGGAGGTCATGATTCGGTTCGCCTGATCGGGTTATCGCGGGAGGAGGTCGGCGGGAAGGGGATCGGGGTGAACACCCCAGGCTTCGAGGATGACACGGGTGTTGTGCTCGGTCGCGCCGAGGTAGGTATCCGCTCCGCTGCCCGGGGCGCCGAGCGCATCGACGTAGAGGGAGCCCTCGCCCGAGATCCATGCGGCCCCCGTCTGCTTCGCGACGGTCTCGGCCAGCTTCGGGCTGATCGAGGATTCGGTGAAGATCGCCTTGACCTTGTATCGCTTGATCGCGGCGATCAGCGCGTCGATCTGGGCGGCGCTCGGCTCCGCGTTGTCCTCGAAGCCGGGCAGCAGCGAGCCGATGGACCGGATCCCGTAGTCGTGCAGGTAGTAGCTCATGGCGTCGTGGCCGCTCACGAAGAGGCGCTGCGCCGCGGGCACGCGCGCGAACTGCGCCGCGACCCAGGTGTCGAGCGACTTCAGTTTCGCGACGTACGCGTCGGCGCGCTCACGGTAACCGGCGGCGTGCGCCGGATCCGCATCGGCCAGGCCCTCGGCGATCTCCCGCACCATGCCTTCGGCGAACCTGGGCGAGGTCCAGAGGTGCGGATTCAGCGTTCCGTGATCGTGGTCGTGATCGTCATCCTGAGCCTGATCCTGATCGTGGCCCTCGTCCTGATCATGATCGTGATCGTGTTCGGAACCGGGCTCCTCGCTCTCGGCCGTGATCTCGCGCGCCTGCTCGAGATCGATGCCGTCCGCAGCGGTGATCGTCGTGCCGGCGAAGCCGGATGCCTCGATCGCGCTCTGCACGAAGCCCTCGAGACCGGCGCCGCTCTCGACGAGGATGTCGGCGCGCCCGAGCTCGAGCAGCTGCTTCGGGCTGGGGTCGAAGTGATGGGCCGAGGATCCCGGCGCGAGCAGCGTGGTGAGACGGATGTCGTCGCCGCCGACCTGAGCGACGAAGTCGCCCACCTGGGTGGTGGTGGCGACCACGGCCAGTCCGCCGGAGTCCGATGAGCCCGGCGCGGCGGCGCATCCGCTGAGCGCGAGCGCGGAGACGATCGCTGCCGCCGCGATTCGGCGGCGTGTGACGAAGGAGTTCACGAGGAACCTTTCCAAGGCCGCGCGGGCGGCCGGGTGGGCGACGGTGTTCGGCCGTCGAGTTGTTGTTGAGAACGAATCTCACTTTAGCAATAGTTGAGAATCGTTCGCAACAAGGTGGTGATCTGGATCGGGTGCACGTGGACCCCGCGATCACGTCCGTGCCGAGGCGCGGGATGCGTAAGGTGGAGGAATGACCTTGGCGAACGCCGATGCGGATCCGGATCCGCCGATCGGCGTGCTCGACGCCCGCGAGGCGCTCCGCCGCGGGGAGGCGCGCTCGCGAGCGCTCATCGAGACCGCGCTCAGGCGGATCGCCGCGGCCGAGCAGCTGGGCGCTTTCGTCAGCGTCAATGCCGAGCTCGCGCTGTCCGAGGCCGACGCGGCCGACGCGCGCATCACCGCGACGCCGCCCGGGAGCCGCGCCGCGCTGCCCGCCCTGCTCGGCGTGCCGACGGCGCACAAGGATCTCGTCGCCGTCCGAGGAACGGTCACCACGCACGGATCCGCCGCGGTGCCGCACCCGGTCGCGGCCGCGGACGACCCGGTCGCAGCCGCCGTGCGCGCGGCAGGCGCGATCTCGCTCGGCAAGACCCAGGTGCCGGAGTTCGGCATCGCGGCATACAGCGAGAACGCCATCGCCCCGCCGGCCCGCAACCCCTTCGACCCGAGTCGATCCGCCGGCGGCTCGAGCGGCGGCACGGCGGCCGCCGTCGCCGCGGGGCTGATCCCGGGTGCCATCGCCCGCGACGCGGGCGGCTCGATACGCATTCCCGCTGCGGCATGCGGCCTGGTCGGGCTCAAACCCGGGCGGGGCTCGGTGCCCGCCGACCGGGCGCCCGTTGCGGCGGCGGATCCCGAGTTCGACGGCAACGGGGCACCGCGCATGGCGGTCTCCGGGCCGATCGCCCGCACCGCCCTCGATGCGGCGGTGCTCTACGACGCCCTGCTCGGCGAACCGGGCGAACCCGCACTGGCCGCGGTCTCCCTGGCCCTCGAGCACCCCGAGACGCTCCGCGGATTGCGGGTGGGAGTCAGCCTGGCGTCCCCGTTCGAGAGCCGGATGCCGATCCGCTTCGATGCCGATGCGCGAGCCGCGGTCGAGTCCGGGATCCGCGCCCTCGAAGCTCACGGCCACCGGATCGAGGAGGCTCGCATCGCCTACGACCCGAGCTATCCCGACGCCTTCACGACCGTGTGGACGGCCGGCCTCTCCCGGATCGCATTCGCGCCGGGCACCGAGGAGCGCTTAGATGCCCTTGCCGGCATGTTTCTGCGTCGAGCGCGCGAGACGCCGCGCGAGCGACTGCTCGAGGCCTCCGGAGCGCTGCGCTCGTTCGCGCGGAGCGCCGCGGAGCAGTGGGGCGCATACGACGTCGTCCTCACCCCCGCCCTGGCCTTCGCCCCGCCGCGCATCGGCGGGTTCCGGGAACTCGGCCCGGAGGGCGACTACCGGCTCCAGTGCGAGTGGGCCCCGCAGACCTCCATGGTCAACGTCGCCGGCCTGCCGGCGATCACGGTGCCGACGGCGACCGACCCGGACGGCATCCCGCGGGGGATCCAGCTCATCGGGCGCGCGGGATCGGAGATCCTGCTGCTGCGGCTGGCGGCCCAGCTCGAGCTCGCACGCGACGCCCCGGCCGTCCGAGGCGTCTGAGCGAGCCGCCCCGACGGCCGCGGGCGCGTCAGCCCGCCAGGAGCTCGCGGTAGACCCGCAGCAGTGATCGCGTCGATGCCACCCAGCTGCGCTGCAGCGCACTGCGCCGCGCCTCGGCGCTCAACCGCTCCCTCAGCGCATCGTCGCCGAGTATCCGCTCGATCACCGCCGCCCAGACCTCGGGCTCGTCGGTCTCGAGCAGCACGCCGGTCTCACCGTCGTGCACCGCCTCCCGCAGGCCGCCCATCGCTCGTGCGATCACCGGCACGCCCGACGCCGCGGCCTCCAGCGCGACGAGTCCGAACGTCTCAGAGTGCGACGGCACCAGCACGAGCGTGGCGCAGCGCATCCGCTCGGCGAGGACATGCCGCGGCAGTGCTCCGTCGAAGGAGGTGGTCGCGAGCATCCCGGCGGCCGCGACCGCCTCGTGCAGCGACCGCGCGTAGGCATCGCCGTCGGGAGGCGGCGCCCCGACGATGCGGAGCGAGGGCCGCCGCTCGCTCGGGATCGCGGCCACCGCGGCGATCGCGATGTCGAAGCCCTTGAGCGGATCGAGCCGACCGGCCACCAGCGCTTCCGGTCTGCCTCCGTGCTCGATCCACTCGGCGTTCTCGGCGCGCACGCTGTCGACGCAGGGCCGGAAGACGCGCGTGTCGACGCCCGGTTCGACCACGCGCACGCGAGCGGGATCCCCGCCGAGCCGATCCAGCACCGTCGCCCGCTCGGCCTCGCTCACGGTGACGACGAGATCCGCCTCGTGCGCCAGTCGCCGCTCGCCCGCGAGTCGGCCCGGGGCCTCGGCCCGTTCCCCCTCGGTGAGCGGGGTGGAACTCTCCGCGGCGATGCTGTGATAGCTCTGCACGAGCGGGATCCCGAGTTCGCGCGCGACCGGCAGCGCCGCGAGGCCCGAATACCAGTGCTCGGCATGGATGAGATCGGCGCGGTGCTCGGCGAGGTGGGCGCGCAGTGCGTCGCCGAACGGCTCGATCAGCGCCTCGTGCTCGCCCTTCGCGAGCAGACGCGGCGGGCCGACGTCGAGATGCACCACCGTGAGCCCGGGGGCGAGCTCGACCGTGGCGGGCGGCTCGGGGCTGCTCCGGCGGGTGATCAGCTGCACCCGGTGCCCGAGCCGTGCGAGCTCCTCGGCCTGAGCGCGCACGACGACGTTCATCCCGCCCGCGTCCTTCGTGCCCGGCTCGTCCAGCGGCGAGGTGTGCAGCACGACCACGGCGATATCGAGGGCGGCGCTCTCGAACGAAGACTGATCCACGGTACGACCGTATCGCAGCGCGGCTGGATCCCGAGCGAGAATGGAGACGGATCGATCCGAAGGAGGAGTCATGGAGATCGCTGGATCCGGAGCCATCGTCACCGGCGGCGCGAGCGGGCTCGGGCTCGAGACCGCTCGCACGCTCGCCGCAGCCGGCGCGCACGTCACGATCATCGCCCTGCCGGGATCCTCGGGGGCCGAACGCGCCGCGGAGTTCGGAGGCTCCTTCGCGCCGGCCGATGTGACCGATGCCGGCGAGGTCGCCGCCGCGGTCGCGCACGCCGCCGAGCGGGCGCCGCTACGGATCGCGATCAACTGCGCCGGGATCGCGCCGCCGGCGAAGGTGCTCGACCGCGAGGGCGAGCCGACCGGGCTCGAGCTCTTCGCGAAGGTGCTGCAGATCAATCTGCTCGGCAGCTACCACGTGCTCGCGCACGCCGCTGCGGCGATCGCGAGGACCGGGCCCACCGCAAGCGGCGATCGGGGCGTCATCGTGAACACGGCGAGCGTGGCGGCGTTCGACGGGCAGATCGGGCAGCCGGCCTACGCCGCGTCGAAGGGCGGGGTGCACGCGATGACGCTGCCGATCGCCCGGGAGCTCGCGCGCCACGCGATCCGCGTCTGTACGATCGCGCCGGGGATCATGGAGACCCCCATGCTCGCGGGGCTCCCCGAGGCGGCGCAGGAGTCGCTGGGCCAGCAGGTGCCGTATCCGGCCAGGCTCGGCCGCCCGTCGGAGTACGCTGCGCTCGTCGTCGGCATCATCGAGAACGGCTACCTGAACGGGGAGACGATCCGCCTCGACGGCGCGATTCGCATGGCACCGCGGTAGCGAGCGGCGGGGCGGGGATACGATCCGGACTTGATACGGGTACCCCCTATGGGTATACACTGGACGATGTCATCCACCGTGCGGCAGGCTCCGCGCGTCGAAGAAGGGAAGCATCGATGTCGACCAGCGAATACCAGGTCACCGGAATGAGCTGCGGCCACTGCGAGGCGTCCATCCGCTCCGAGGTCGAGCAGATCCCCGGCGTCTCCGGGAACGAGGTGAGCGCCGCGACCGGGCGTCTCGCCGTGCGCACCGACGGCGACACGCCCGTCGTGGACGCCGCCGTGCTGGCCGCGGTCGAGGAGGCCGGCTACACGGCCTCGCGGGTCTGAGCGCGCCAGCGCGACCGCCCCCACCCGGAACCGCCGACCGACCGGAACACCGGCCACGCAGACGAAGGATCCCGAACATGCCGACCACCGAGCTCGCAGGCGACCCGCGATCCGAGCACAGCTACGAGCTCGAGATCGGCGGCATGACCTGCGCCTCCTGCGCGATGCGCATCGAGAAGAAGCTGAACCGGCTCGACGGGGTCGAGGCGACCGTCAACTACGCGACGGAGAAGGCGAAGGTGCGGGCCTCCGCCGACCTCGATCCCGAGCGACTGGTCGCCGAGCTGATCGCGGAGGTCGAGAAGACCGGTTACACCGCCGCGCTGCCCGCACCGCCGGCGACGGCCGAGCGCGCGGACGCCGGGGAGGCCGGGCGCGCCGGCGCCCACGACCCCGAGCTGACCGCGCTGCGGCAGCGGTTGATCGGCTCGATCGTGCTCTCGGTCCCGGTCGTCCTCATGTCGATGATCCCGGCCCTGCAGTTCGACTACTGGCAGTGGGCGTCGCTCGCGCTCGCCTCGCCCGTGGTCGTCTGGGGCGCCTGGCCGTTCCACCGCGCCGCCTGGACCAATCTGCGGCACGGCGCCGCGACGATGGACACGCTCGTCTCCGTCGGCACGGGCGCCGCCTACCTCTGGTCGCTCTACGCGCTGTTCTTCGGCACCGCCGGCATGCCGGGCATGACCCACCCCTTCGAATTCGCGATCGGGCGGAGCGACGGGGCGGGCAACATCTATCTCGAGGTCGCCGCGGGCGTCACCACGTTCATCCTCGCCGGGCGCTATTTCGAGAAGCGATCGAAGCGCCGGGCCGGCGCGGCGCTGCGGGCGCTGCTCGAGCTGGGGGCGAAGGACGTCGCGATGCTGGTCGACGGCCGCGAGACGCGGATCCCGATCGAGCAGCTGGCAGTCGGCGACGAATTCGTCGCGCGCCCGGGCGAGAAGATCGCCACCGACGGCGTCATCGTCTCCGGGCGGAGCGCCGTCGACGCCTCGATGCTCACCGGCGAATCGGTTCCCGTCGAGATGGCGCCCGGCGATACCGTCACCGGTGCGACCGTCAACACGAGCGGCCGGATCGTCGTGCGCGCGACGCGCGTGGGCGCCGACACGCAGCTCGCGCAGATGGCCAGGCTGGTCGAGGAGGCGCAGTCGGGCAAGGCCGAGGTGCAGCGCCTCGCGGATCGCGTCTCGGCCGTCTTCGTCCCGATCGCGATCGGGATCGCGCTCGTGACGCTGACCGTCTGGCTCCTCGCCGGCGCACCAGCCGCATCCGCGTTCACCGCGGCGGTCGCCGTCCTGATCATCGCGTGCCCGTTCGCGCTCGGCCTCGCGACGCCGACTGCGCTCCTGGTCGGCACGGGGCGCAGAGCGCAGCTCGGCATCCTCATCACCGGCCCCGAGGTGCTCGAGTCGACGCGCAGGGTCGACACCATCGTGCTCGACAAGACCGGGACGGTGACGACCGGCCGCATGGCGCTCGTCGACGCGATTCCGGCCTCCGGAACCGATCGGTCCGAGCTGCTGCTGCTCGCGGGCGCCCTCGAGGACGCCTCGGAGCATCCGATCGCCCAGGCGATCGCGCAGCGGGCGTCGGAGGAGCTGCAGGTCGAGTTGCCGGACGTCGCGGACTTCCGGAACACCGAGGGCAAGGGGGTCACGGGGCTCGTCGACGGACGCATCGTGCTGGTGGGCCGGCGCGCGCTCCTCGAGGACTGGGCGATCGCGGCGGATCCCGAACTCGACGCAGCCATGGCCGAGGCCGAGCGCCGAGGACGCACCGCGGTGCTGGCGGCCTGGGACGGCGAGGCGCGCGGCGTGCTGACCGTCGCGGATCGCCTGAGGCCGACGAGCGCGGAGGCCGTCCGCCAGCTCCGCGAACTCGGCCTGAGCCCGATCCTGCTGACCGGCGACAACGAGGCCGTCGCGACTCAGATCGCGGCGGAGGTCGGAATCGATCGGGTCATCGCCGAGGTCCTGCCGGGCGACAAGGCCGAGGTGATCGTCGGCCTGCAGCGGGAGGGCAGGGTGGTCGCCATGGCGGGCGACGGTGTCAACGACGCGGCGGCGCTCGCCCAGGCCGACCTCGGCCTCGCGATGGGCACCGGGACCGACGCCGCCATCGAGGCGTCCGACATCACGCTCGTGCGGGGCGATCTCCGGGGCGCCGCAGACGCGATCCGACTCGCCCGGCGCACGCTCGGCACCATCAAGGGCAACCTCTTCTGGGCCTTCGCATACAACGTGCTCGCGATCCCGCTCGCGGCCCTCGGGCTGCTCAACCCCATGCTCGCCGGCGCGGCGATGGCGTTCTCGAGCGTCTTCGTCGTCGGCAACAGCCTCCGCCTGCGCTCGTTCACGAGCCGCGCGACCGAGCCGACAGACCGAGCCGACGGTCCGGACGGGCGGACGCCGTGAGCGGCTACGGTAAGAGCATGTCAGGAGCGGAGGGCGACGACAACGCGTTCAGCGCCGGCCATCCGGCCAGGCCGGGCGGCGGAACGGCCGCCGGCGGCGCGACGGGCGGTCACGACCATGATCACGGCCACGGTCTCGACGGCCACGCGACCGCCACCGGCAAGCACCGGAAGAAGCTGGTCCTCGTCCTCTGCATCACCGCGGCGGTCTTCCTCGTCCAGGTCGTCGGTGCGATCATCTCGAGCTCGCTGGCGCTGCTCGCCGATGCGGGCCACATGCTCACGGACGCGACGGGCGTGCTGATCGCGCTGATCGCGAGCTCGCTCGCCGCGCTTCCGGCGACCTCCAAGCGCACCTACGGGCTCATGCGGGTCGAGGTGCTCGCCGCGCTCGCGAACGGGATCATCCTCGGCGTCATCTGCGTCGTGATCTTCGTGGAGGCGATCCGCCGCTTCGGTACCGAGGTCGAGATCCAGTCCGGTCCGATGCTGGTCGCCGCGATCATCGGCGCCGTCGCCAATCTCGTCTCCCTGCTCATCCTGCAGTCGGGGCAGAAGGAGAGCCTGAACATCCGCGGCGCCTACCTCGAGGTGCTCGGCGACCTGATCGGATCGATCGCGGTCATCATCGCCGGCGTCGTCATCCTCCTCACCGGCTGGAACGTCGTCGACCAGCTCGCATCCATCGCCATCGCCGTGCTGATCGCCCCGCGCGCCTACAGCCTGCTCCGGGACGTGGTGCGGGTGCTGCTCGAGGCGACGCCGAAGAACGTGGATCTGGATCTCGCGCGCGAGCACCTGCTGGCCGTCCCCGGGGTGATCCACGTGCACGATCTGCACGCCTGGACCATCACCTCGGGGGTCAATGCGATGTCGGCGCACGTCGTGATCGATGAGGAGGATCTGGACGCGCGCAGCTACCACCAGATCCTCGACGAGTTGCACGCCTGCCTCGCCGAGCACTTCGACACCGAGCACTGCACCCTGCAGCTCGAACCCCGGCGGCACAGCGCGCACGAGAACGAGCTGCACGACTGAGCGGGCTGCCGCCCGTTCGACGCCGCGGACGCGCGGAACCCGGTCATTTCTGCACCGGTCCGGGCGGCGCGCGCACGCTTCGGGGCCTCGGAACAGGTCTTTTGTCATAATGAGCAGGCCTGTGGAGATACCCGGGGATCCATAAAGGAGAGTCGACATGACTGGTACCGTTCGGAATGCGGTGGCCGAAGCACTCGCAACCTTCCTATTCGTTTTCGCAATCATCGCCGCGGTGAACAAGGCCGGCGACTTCGCCGCGATCGCCATCGGCTTCTCGCTGATGGTGCTCGTGTACGCGACCGGCCACATCTCGGGCGCGCACCTGAACCCGGCCGTGTCGCTGGGCGCATGGCTGCGCGGAGCGATGCCGCTCTCCGAGATGCTCGTCTACTGGGTGAGCCAGCTGGTCGGCGCCGCGATCGCCGCGCTCGTGAGCTTCGCGGTGTTCCCGGCGGCGGAGGCCGCAGCCGAGATCGAGGTCGGTCCCGCCTTCCTCGTCGAGGCGCTGTGGACCTTCATCCTCGTCTACGTGGTGCTCAATGTGGCCACCTCGAAGGACAACGACGGCAACTCGTTCTACGGCCTGGCGATCGGCTCGGTCGTCGTGGTCGGCGCGTTCGCGGTCGGCCCGGTCTCGGGCGGCGGCTTCAACCCGGCGGTCGCCCTCGGCCTCTCGATCAGCGGCCAGTTCGCCTGGTCGAACCTGTGGCTCTACGTCCTCGCGCCGCTGGTCGGCGGCGCGGTGGCGGCTGCGGCGTTCCGCGTGCTGAACACGCACGACCTCGTCAAGGCGAACGCCTGACCCGGGCGACGCGCGGCTCACGCCCGTAGCGCGCGAAACAGGCCCGCCCCGACGTCTGTCGGGGCGGGCCTGTCGCTTTCCCGGGGAAGCCCGACACCCCGCGGCGCCGGGGCGCGTCGCGGCGCGTTGGGACACCCCGGTATGACAGCACCGTCAGGCCGCAAACTCCCCCCGCCCGGGCGCGGT
>CAMFIY010000006.1 GCA_945952575.1 uncultured Leucobacter sp. | reverse complement strand
CCTGCTCGGCCCGCTCCAGGAGCCGGGCTCCGACGCCGAGCCCGCGCGCCTCGGGCGAGACGGCGATGTTCTCGACGAGCAGGTGATCGGGGCGCGATTCGGTGACGAGCACGCCGAGCAGGCGGTCGTCGAGATGCGCGAGCAGCACCCGCCCGGCGGCGACCAGCGCCGGATAGTCGGCGCTCATCGGGCCGGGTTCTCGACCGATGCGCTGGATGTAGGGGGAGTAGGCCGCGCGCACGAGGGCGACGATCCCGGGCACGTCGTCGGCGCTCGCCGCGGCGAAGACGAGGCCGGTGCCGATGTCCATGCGGTGCGGGACCCGTCCTCCGCTCAGCCCAGCACCTCGTCGGCGGCCTCGACCAGCCGCTCGCAGGACCACCTGAACAGTTCGGGATCCATCGTGAGCGCCGGCTGCATGCGATAGACCCATTTCTCGGGCGCGCTGATGGCGAACACCCCGCGGCGCAGCGCGGCCCGGTGGAAGGCGAACTGGGACTCCGTGTCGGGAGTCTTCGACTCCTTGTCGGTGACGAACTCGATCGCGGCCCAGGAACCGTACTGGCGCACATCGCCGATCCGTTCGTGCCGCTCGATGAGCGGGGTCAGCACCTCCCTGCCGATGCGCTCCAACTCCATCGCGTTGGCCATCGCCGGCTCGAGCAGGTCGAGTCCGGCCAGCGCGCCGGCGATCGCAGCCGGTTCCCACACGTACGTGCCGGTCGTGTGCACAGGAGTGTCGGCCATGACCGCATCGGTGCCGATGATCGCCGCCATCGGCTGTCCGCCGGCCGAGAAGCCCTTGCCGACCAGCAGCAGATCCGGTTCGAGGCCCCAGAGGTCGCCCGCCCAGACCGGGCCCGAGCGGCCCATGCCCGACTGCACCTCGTCGCAGATCAGCAGCCAGCCGTGCTCTCGGCAGAGCCGATTCAACCCGTCCCAGAAGCCTTGGCTCGGTGCGTAGACGCCGAGCTCGCCCGCAATCGGCTCGATCAGCACGCCCGCGATCTGCGAGGCCTCGACCTGATGCCTCAGCAGCCAGTGCTCGATGTAGTCGATCACGACGGTGTCGTCGTGCGGGCCGGCGCCCTTCGCGAACGGGGTGCGGTAGGCGCTCGGATACGGGGCGAAGACGATGCCGGGCGCGTAGACGCCCGCGTTCGAGGTGTTGACCGAGAGCTCGGTCGAGGTGCTCTGAGCGAGATAGGTCGACTCGCCGTGGTACTGGCCGAGGAACGCGAGGATCATCGGCCGACCGGTCGCCTCGCGGGCGAGCTTGATGGCGCCCTCGACCGCCTCGGTGCCGGTGACGGTGGGGGCGACGCGAGTCAGCTTGCCCGGCGCCAGCGCGACGAGCCGCTCGGCCAGTTCGGTGACGGGCGGCGACTGGATGAAGCAGGAGATCTCCATGCCGTAGCGATCCCAGGCCGCGATCGTCGCCTCGCGCACGGAGGGCGGAAACGCGCCGTAGGGGCTCGCGCCCCAGGCCGAAATGTGGTTGGCGAAGCTGTTGCCGTCCACGTCGTGCAGCAGCTCGTCGTCCGTCTTGCGGTCGAGGATGAAGGGGCACATGTCGCCCTGCTGCATCTGGGTGTAGAACACCTTGGACTGGCGGTCGAAGATCTCCTGGGACTTGGGTCCGGGCAGCGCCGTCGTGACGCGGGGGTAGTTGCGCTCGCTCATGGTTCCCATCATGGAGCGTGTCCGAGCCGGATTCAAGGGATGCGTCCGGCGGCAAGCGGTCGGGGAATCGCGGATCCCGGCCTCGCGGGACTAAGCTCAACGGGCAGTCCTCACAAGGGAGAAGTTCGTGGGCGTCATCGAAACCCTGGCCGCCATCGTCGGCGTCGGGTCCCTCATCTACCTGGTGTACGCCCTGCTCAAACCGGATCGCTTCTGATGGAGTGGATCCTCGCGGTCTCCGCGCTCCTCACAGTGGTCCTCGTGATCGGGCTGCTCTACCGGCCGCTCGGGGACTACATGGCCTGGGTGTTCACGAGTGAGCGGCACTGGGCGATCGAGCGCCTCTGCTATCGCCTCGCCGGCATCGATCCCGAGCGGCAGCAGACCTGGCGGGCCTATCTCACCTCGATCCTCGCCTTCTCCCTCGTCGGATTCGTGCTGCTCTACCTGATCCTCCGCCTGCAGCCGCTGCTGCCCTTCTCGCTCGGCCTGCCCGGGATGAGCCCGGACCTCGCCTTCAACACCGCCGTCTCGTTCGTGGCGAACACCAACTGGCAGTCCTACTCGCCCGAGACGACCCTCGGCTACGCGGCGCAGATGGCCGGGCTCACCGTGCAGAACTTCGTATCGGCGGGCGTGAGCATGGCCGTCGCCGTGGCGCTGATCCGCGGCTTCGCGTCGCGCCGCGGCCGCAGCGGGCTGGGAAACTTCTGGGTCGACCTGCTGCGCGCCAACCTGCGGATCCTGCTTCCGCTCTCGATCGTCGCCGCCGTGATCCTCCTGGCGGGCGGCGTGATCCAGAACTTCGCCGGATTCACCGACATCCAGACGGTCGCCGGTGCGACGCAGAGCCTGCCCGGCGGCCCCGTCGCCTCGCAGGAATCGATCAAGATGCTCGGGACCAACGGCGGCGGCTTCTTCAACGCGAACTCCGCGCATCCGTTCGAGAATCCGACGCCGTGGACCAACATGCTGCAGACGACCCTGCTGCTCCTCATCCCGTTCACGATGCCCCGCACGCTCGGCACGATGGTCGGGGATCGCCGAGCGGGCTACGCGCTGCTGCTCACCATGGCGGTGCTGTTCGTCTTCGTCTACCTCCCGCTCACGGCGTTCGAGCTGGCGGGATCCGGCGCCGCCCCGGAGGTCGCCGGCGGTGCGATGGAGGGCAAGGAGCAGCGGTTCGGGATCATCGGATCCACGCTGTTCGCGACCGCGACCACCGGCACGACCGGCGGCGCCGTCAACTCCATGCACGGCTCCTATACGGCGTTCGGCGGCCTGATGCTGCTGTTCGACATGATGCTCGGCGAGGTCGCGCCGGGCGGCGCGGGATCCGGCACCTATGCGCTCATGATCCTCGTGGTCATCGCCGTCTTCCTCACCGCCCTGCTGCTCGGCCGCTCACCGGTCTACCTGGGCAAGCGCCTCGGCGTCAGGGAGCTCAAGATCGTCAGCATCGGGATCCTCGTGATGCCCGCGCTCGCCATCGGCGGGATGGCCGTGAGCTTCGCGATCCCGCCGGTCTACGACGAGATCGTCTCGAGCACGGGCAACCCGGGCCCGCACGGCCTCTCGGAGATCCTCTACGCCTTCATCTCGGCCGCCATCAACAACGGGTCCGCGTTCGCCGGCCTCAGCGCGAACACCCCGCTGCTGAACATCATGCTGGGCGTCATCATCATGCTCGGGCGCTTCATCCCGATCGCGCTCATCCTCGCGCTCGCGGGCTCGCTCGCCGCGCAGGGCAAGGCCCCCAGCATGGCCGAGCTCCCGCTGCACCGGCCGCAGTTCATCGTGCTGCTGGTCAGCCTCATCGTCTTCATCACGGTGCCCATGTTCGTGCCGATTCTGCTCGCCGGGCCCTTCGCGGAAGGATTCGCGGGATGACGGCGCCGCTGCTGCGCGGGCCCGGCGGGGCCGATCCGCGGGGCCCGATGACGCGGCGCGGACGCGACGCGGTCATCGCCCCGCGGACGATCGGACCGGTGCTCCTCGACGCGCTGCGGAAGTTCGACCCGCGCTACCTCTGGCACAACCCGGTCCTGATGCTCACCGAGATCGGCGCCGCGCTGACCACGGTGATCGCCATAGCCGAGCCCTTCATCGGCGGCCCCATGCCGTCGGGCGGCACCGTGCTGCCTCCCGGCTTCACCTGGCTGCTCGCCATCGGGTTCTGGGCCTGCCTCTTCACGGCCACCCTCGCGGAGTCGATCGCGGAGGGCCGGGGCCGTCTCCAGACTGAGCACCTGCGCCAGTCGCAGGCGAGCACGACGGCGCACCGGCTCGTCTCCTACGATCATGCGAAGGATCCCGCGGCCCGGGAGGCCGAGATCGAGGAGGTCGACTCCCGTGAGCTCGTGCCCGGCGATGTGGTGATCGTAGAGGCGGGCGACGTCATCCCGGCGGACGGCGAGGTGCTGTGGGGCGCGGCCGAGATCGACGAGTCCGAGTTCACCGGGCACCCGGGGGCCGTGATCCGCGAGTCGGACGGGGACCGGACCGCGGTGACGGGCGGCACGCGCGATCTGTCGGATCGTCTCGTCGTGCGCGTGACCGCGTCCCGGGAGGCGAGCGCGGTGGAACGGACGATCCAGCTCGCCAGCAAGTCGCGCCGCAAGAAGTCGCCGCTCGAGGTCGCGTTCAGCGCCCTGCTGTCCTCGTTCTCGCTCGCCTTCGTGATCCTGGTGCTGACGCTCAACTCGGTCGTCTCCCCGGTCGCCGCGCCGGTCTCGATCCCCGTGCTCGTCGCGCTCGTCGTCTGCCTCATCCCGACCGAGATCGCGGCGCTCATGTCGGTGACGGGTATCGCCGGGATGTCGCAGCTGCTGCGGCGCGGCGTGCTCGTGACCTCGTCGAAGGCACTCGAGACCGCCGGCGACATCACGACGGTGCTCTTCGACAAGACCGGGACCGTCACCCGGGGCAACCGGAGCGCGGTCGCCTTCGTGCCGGTGGGCGGGGTGGGCGCCGAGCAGCTGATGCGGACCGCGGCGCTCGCATCGGCCGGGGATCCGACCCCCGAGGGCGCGTCGACCGTCCGGCTCGCCGCCGAGCGCGGGGTGCGGCTCGACGAGGTGGAAACGGCGGGCGGGCGGGCCGTGCCGTTCAGCGCCATGACGCGCCTCTCGGGCGTCGATCTGCCGGACGGCACCAGCATCCGCAAGGGTGCGGTCTCCGCCGTCGTCGCCTGGCTGAAACACCAGGGCACGCAACCGCAGCGACAGGTCGTCGCGGATCTCAAGGAGTCGACCCGCCGGATAGCGAACTCGGGCGGCACGCCGCTCGTCGTGGCCGTCAAGGCCGCCGGCGAGGTCGGCCACGCGCTCGGCGTCATCCAC
Source organism: uncultured Leucobacter sp. (assembly GCA_945952575.1). GTDB lineage: Bacteria > Actinomycetota > Actinomycetes > Actinomycetales > Microbacteriaceae > Leucobacter. Next base: position 16,962 of record CAMFIY010000006.1, on the reverse strand, counting down.
TTGCAGGACGTCGTGAAGGACACGGTCCCGAAGCGGATCTCGGCGCTGCACGATCTCGGCGTGCGCGTCGTCATGGTGACGGGCGACCACAAGCTGACTGCGAAGGCGATCAGCGAGGAGGTCGGGATCGACGAGTACGTCGGCGACACGACGCCCGAGGACAAGCTCGCGCTGATCCTCGAGGAGCAGGCCGAGGGGCACCTCGTCGCGATGAGCGGCGACGGCATCAACGATGCGCCCGCGCTCGCGCAGGCCGACATCGGGATCGCGATGAACACCGCGACGGCCGCGGCCAAGGACGCGGCCAACATGATCATCCTCGACGACGATCCCGCGCACCTGGTCGACATCATCGAGGTGGGGCGCCGGCAGATGGCGACCCGCGGCGCACTCATCACCTTCAACTTCGCGAACGACGCCGTCCGCTATTTCACGCTGTTCCCGGCGCTGTTCGTCGGCGTGTTCCCCGGGCTCGACGCGCTCAACATCCTGCAGCTGCACTCGCCCGCCTCGGCGATCCTCTCGACCGTCATCTTCAGCAGCGTCGTGATGGGCATCCTCATCCCGCTCGCCCTCATCGGGGTGCCCTATCGCACCACGGAGCTGAAATCGGCGCTGACCCGCAATCTCATCATCAACGGCTTCAGCGGGCTCGCCGTGCCGATCATCGGCATCAAGCTCATCGACCTCGTCGTCAGCCTGCTGCCGGGATACTGAGGGACCGACATGTCACGACCGCTCACGCGCAACCTGAAGAAGCTCTGGATCGCCGTCAGGATCATGCTGATCCTGACCGTGCTGCTCGGGATCCTCTATCCGCTGCTCATCACCGGGATCGGCCAGCTCGCCTTCAACGCGCAGGCCAACGGCTCACCGGTGCGGCGCGCCGACGGAAGCGTCGCGGGGTCCGCGCTGATCGGGCAGAGCTTCGAGGCGGCCGACGGCTCGCCGCTGCCGCAGTACTTCCAGCCGCGGCCGTCGAAGGCGGGTGACGGGTACGATCCCATCGCCTCGGCCGGTTCCAACCTCGGACCCGAGAACCGCATGCTCGTGGCCGAGATCGTGCAGCGCAAGAAGCAGGTCGCGGCGTTCAACGGGGTCGAAGAGTCGGAGGTGCCGGTCGATGCGGTCACGGCGTCCGGTTCGGGGCTCGACCCGGACATCAGCCCGGCGTACGCCGGGATCCAGGCCCGGCGGGTCGCCGAGGCGCGGGGGATCCCCCTCTCCGAGGTGGAGGCGCTGGTCGCGCGCTTCACCTCGTCGCCGGATCTCGGCTATCTCGGGAGCGCGCGGGTCGACGTGCTCGAGCTGAATCTCGCGCTCGACGAGCTGGGCTGAGCCGGGCGGTGCATCGGCTGGTCGATCCCGCACCGGGCGCGCGTATCATGTGGGCATGCAGCCGTTGATCTCTGACATCTCCGTCGGCCGTCGCGAGCGGACGGGATCCGCATGAACTTGCGCGGACGGCTGACGGGCGGGGCCTTGGGGGCGGCCGTCGGAGCCGCGGCGCTCGGTGCGGTGGCGATCTACGATCTCGCCCAGAAGCGGAGGGCGGTACTGCGCAACTATCCGGTCATCGGGCACGCCCGCTTCCTCCTGAACGCGATCCGACCCCAGATCCAGCAGTACTTCATCGAGCGGGACTGGGACGGGCGGCCGTTCAGCCGCACCACCCGTGAGGCGATCGAAGCCCGGGCGGAGGGTGGCAAGGCCGAGGAGTCCTTCGGAACGCTCGAGGACGTGAGCCGTAGCGGCGGCGAGTGGTTGGTGCATTCGATGACGCCGTTCGAACCGCCGGCCGAGGCGCCCCGCGTGCGTGTTGGCGGGCCGGACTGCAGCCGACCCTATGACATGTCGTTGCTGAACGTCTCGGCGATGAGTTTCGGCTCACTCTCCGCGAACGCCATCCGCGCACTCAACGCGGGCGCCGCCAAGGGCGGCTTCGCGCACGACACCGGCGAGGGCGGCATCACCGACTACCACCGTTCGGGCGGGGGAGACCTGGTCTGGGAGATCGGCACCGGATACTTCGGTGCGCGCACGGCCGACGGTGATTTCGATCCGCGTCTCTTCGCCGACAGATCGGCTGACGAGCAGGTGAAATGCGTTTCGCTCAAACTCAGCCAGGGCGCTAAACCCGGCCTGGGCGGGGTGCTGCCCGCTGCGAAGGTGACCGAGGAGATCGCGCGCGTGCGTGGCGTCTCGGTAGGAGAGAAATGCGTGAGTCCGGCGCAGCACCAGGTCTTCTCGACGCCCATCGAGCTGATCGAGTTCATCGCGGAGATGCGGGGACTGGCGGGCGGGAAGCCGACCGGGTTCAAACTCTGCGTCACTTCGCAGGAGGACGTGCTCGCTATCTGCAAGGCGATGCTCGAGGTGGGTACCGGCCCGGACTTCATCATCGTGGACGGGTCGGAGGGCGGGACGGGCGCGGCCCCGGTCGAGTTCGAGGACCACGTCGGCATGCCACTGACCGAGGGACTGCTGACCGTGCACAACGCCCTGGTCGGCACCGGGCTTCGATCCCGGGTGCGCGTCGTCGCCTCGGGGAAGGTGGCGGAGGGGAACGACATCGTGAAGCGCCTGATCCAGGGCGCCGACTACGTCAACTCGGCGCGGGCGATGATGATGGCGCTCGGCTGCATCCAGTCGCTCCGCTGCGCCACCAACACCTGCCCGGTCGGGGTCGCGACGCAGGACGAGCGCCGGCAGCGTGCACTGGACGTGCCGACCAAGACCGAACGCGTGTACCAGTACCACCGGAACACTCTGGATGAGGCGTTGCGCCTGATGGCGTCGATGGGTGCCCGTACGGCCTCGGACCTGAGACCCGAGATGCTGCGCCGGAACGTTTCCGAGGATCGCAGTGCTTCGTATGCGGAGCTCTACGAGTGGCTTGGCGACGGGGAGCTGCTGCTGGACCCGCCCGAGAGCTGGAGTGCCGCTTGGCGCCGCGCCGATCCGCAGCGTTTCGGGCTGTCTGAGCGCCGAGCGACTCAGGTGCTCTGACCCTGCTCGACGAGCATGCGACCCGCGCGGTGGGTCATCTGCGGATAGCGTGTCAAGACGCAGCGGACCCCGGACGAGGGACGCATCATGACCCGGACGCGAAGCGGGGACTCCGCCGCGATCGCTGTCAGTCGGGCCGGAATCCTGTTCGCGCGATCGCCGGAGGACGTAGCGCTGCGGAACATGCGTCAAGAAATCCGCTGAACAGAGCCTCGGCAGCGGAGTTCGCATCGCATGTTTCGCGCCTCGGAAGTTGAAGGTCGGGCGATCGACTCACGAGCCCTTCGCGGGGGAGCGGGCATCGAAGCGCTCGCGCGCGGCCCGGATCTCGTCGTAGTTGTCGAGCATCCAGCTCGCCAGCGCCTCCGCCGCCGGGACCAGGTCTCGTCCGAGCCCGGTCAGCTCGTACTCGACGCGCGGCGGCACCTCGGCGTAGACCGTGCGGGCGACGATCCCGTCTCGCTCGAGCCCCCGCAGCGTCCGCGTCAGCATGCGCTGCGAGAGGCCCGGGATGTGCCCCAGGAGCTCGCCGAAGCGCAGCGTGCCGTGGTGCAGCGTGCCCACGACGAGCAGCGACCACTTGTCGCCGATGCGATCCAGCATCTCGCGGAGGATGCGGCCGTGATCGGAGTCCGTGCAGCGCGCTTCATAGGGGGTCAGCGAGCGGTCGCCGATCGCGTCCTCGCAACTCGCCGCCATGATCGCTCCTCCGCCCAGTGTTCGGCACACGCGTGTGCCTTTTGCACCCGTCCCCATGATGACCCATGATGTGGTTAGGCACTGCCAGTAACTATAACCGCGTCACCCGAACAGGACACTCATGCTCATCGCACTCTGGATCGTCAACGCTCTCCTCGCCCTCGGCTTCCTCGGGGCCGGGCTCATGAAGCTCCTCCGCGATCGGGATGCGCTCGTCGCGTCGGGGATGGCCTGGGCCGGTGACTTCCAGCCGGGCGCGATCAAGGCGATCGGCGCGGTCGTCGTGCACCTGCGCCGCAGGGAGTCCGCGACGCCGTCCATGGTGCTCGCGGTGCTGGCCGTCGCCTCCGCCGTGATCGGCTTCATCGCCCTCGGATAGTCGAGCGGATCCCGGCTCAGGCCGCCGTTCCCGGCCGGGTCAGGACGCGGCCTTCCTGACGAGTGCCGCGATGGTCTCCTCGGCCTCCGCGTCGAGCGAGGTGATGTTCCAGACCAGCGGATGCATGTGCGCACCCTCCTGGAATGCGGGATTGACGGTCTCCCCGAATCCGAAGGCGATGAATTCCGTGCCCGCCTTGATGTAGCAGATATCCTCGCCGCCCCGAGCGTAGAACGGGATGCCCCATCTGAGGAGCGGCTCCAGCGAGGGGGCGTTCTCCCGGATGATTCGGTGGAGCTGCGCGCCGATCTCTGCATACGGCGCCGGGGCATCCGCGAGCTTCGCGAGGACGGCCGCCTCGCCCTTCTTGCCGAACATGCCGATCAGACCTCTCTCTGTGCTGGGTGGTAATGGTGTCTTCCCGAGGAGCCGCCGGCTCAGGCGATCCACGGGCGGGTGAAGGCGTGCACGCGCTCGCCGTCGAGGTCGGCGAGCGAGACGCCGACGAAGGCCACGGCGGATTCCGAGGTCTGCGTGCGGAACCGGAACTCGCCTGACGTCGCCGCGTCGGCGATGGCCGCAGCCGCGCTCTCGGCGGACTGGGCGTGCGCGAACGCGCCGGAGGTGCGCGCGATATAGGCATCGAGCAGCTCGCCGTAGGCGCCCGCCTCGGTGGGGAGCTCGACGTTCGCGACGAACTCGCTCGCCACGGCTCCGGGCTCGATCACCCCGACCTGCACGCCGAACCGCTCGGCGGTCGCGGCGAGGGACTGCATGAATCCCTCCACCGCGAACTTCGCGCCGCAGTAGGCGTCGGCGAACGGCTGGCCCACGACCCCGCCCACGCTCGTGATCGTGAGGATCCGGCCGCTGCCGCGCTCCCGCATGCCGGGCAGCACCAGTTTGGCCAGGTTCACCGGCGCCAGGTAGTTCACGTCGAGCTGCGCCTGGATCTGCTCCATGGTCAGCTGCTCGGCGGTGCCGACGCTGCCGCGCCCGGCGTTGTTGACGAGCACATCGATGCGACCGTGGTCGTCGATGACGCCCCGCACGAGGCGTGCGGCTGCCGCGTGGTCGGTCACGTCGAGTGCGCGGATGTCGAGCTCGACGCCCGCCTCCGCAGCGGCTCCGCGCAGCCGGTCGGAGCGGTCGAGATCCCGGAGGGCGGCAACGACCGTGAGACCGCGACGAGCGAGCTCGACCGCGGCGTGCATGCCCATGCCCGACGACGTTCCGGTGACCACAGCGATGTCTGCCATGCACTGATTCTAGATCCGTCTCACGTTTCCGGCCCCGGCCGCGTCTTCACGGTAACGAGGCGAAACCGAATCGGTTGGAAGAGACGAGGAAGACGATGAATACTCGACACGCTCTGGTGGACACGACGCTCGGAATGTTCACGATCGTCGCGACCGACGGCGCGATCACCGGCCTGTACTTCCCGTACCACGTCCGCAGGCCGGAACCGGAGACCTTCGGCCCGGAGACCGGGCTCGAGGATGACGCACTCCTCGCCGAAGCGGCGGAGCAGATCCACGGCTACCTGGCAGGCGCCCGACAGGAATTCGACCTCCCGCTCGACGCCGCCGGCGATGCGTTCCAGCACGAGGTGTGGAGCATCGTCGCGGAGATCCCGTTCGGCGAGACGACCACCTACGGCGCCATCGCCGAACGGCTCGGCGACAAGTCGCTCGCCTACCGCGTGGGCCAGGCCGTGGGAGCGAACCCGCTGTGCATCTTCGTCCCGTGCCATCGCGTGCTCGGCGTCAACAGCAAGCTCACCGGCTACGCGGGCGGACTGAAGCGGAAGCAGGCGCTTCTCGAACTCGAGGAGCCGGCGCAGGCGAGCGCCCGGCGACTGTTCTGATTCGAATCTCGCCGCAGAGGCCCCGCACCGTATTCAATGGAATGAACATGAAGAAACTGCCGTTCGAAGCCGTCGTCGAACTCCACGGCGTCACCGTCCTGCGCGTCTGCAGATCCCTGCTCGGGGTCCACGACGCGGATGACGCCTGGTCGGAGACGTTCCTCGCCGCGATGCGCGCCTACCCGAAGCTCTCGGATACGGCCAACGTCGAGGCCTGGCTCGTGACCATCGCACGCCGGAAGGCGATCGACGTGCATCGCGCGGCGAAGCGCAACCCGCTGCCGGTCGAGGAGCTGCCCGAGACTCCGACCGCACTGGGCATCCCGGGAGCCGACGACACCGAACTGTGGCAGGCCGTCGCCCGGCTGCCCGAGAAGCAGCGGCAATCCATCACCTTCCGCTACCTCGGGGGGATGTCGTATGCGGAGATCGCCGCGATCCTCGATGGAACCGTCGACGCCGCGCGCAGAGCCGCGGCAGACGGGCTCAAGAACCTCAGAAAGAACTATCCGGGCGCACGGAGCCAGTCGGCACCGGCGAAAGGAGCACGATCATGAATGACATCCGTGACGATGAGACGCTCAGCGCACTCGCGGCGGCCGTCGAAGCCGACACGCTGGCTGCCCTGCACCGCCGTCTGGAGGCGGCAGCGCAGGCCGAAGGGCTCGTCGACGTCGCCTACTGCATCGTCGACAGCCCCCTCGGCGAGCTGCTGCTCGCATCCACTCCGAAAGGCCTGATCCGCGTCGCGTTCGCGAACGAGGATCACGACCTAGTGCTGGAGGATCTGGCCGCGAAGGTCAGCCCGCGGGTGCTGCGCTCGCCGAAGCAGCTCGACGGCGCGGCCCGTGAGCTCGACGAATACTTCGACCGCAGACGTGAGACCTTCGATCTCGATCTGGATCTCTCCCTGTCGAAGGGCTTCCGCCAGCTCGTGCAGCGGCACCTGCCGGACATCGGCTACGGACAGACCCGCAGCTACAAGGAGATGGCCGAGATGGTCGGCAACCCGAAGGCCGTTCGCGCCGTCGGCACCGCCTGCGCCACCAATCCGCTGCCCGTCGTCGTACCCTGCCACCGCGTGCTCCGCACCGACGGCACGCTCGGCGGCTACATCGGCGGACTCGACGCGAAGACCGCGCTGCTCGAACTGGAGCAGGCCGCATGAACGCGAAGCCGAGCACTCAGCCGGCCGACCCGTGGCGCGGAAGGCCGCGGACGGCCGCTCGAGGCGAAACGCCGGAGAAGAACGGGAAGCACCATGACACTGTTCGCACTCGAACCGGAGCCCGCCGAACCGAGCCGGCCCGGTCCCGACGCCGCCCACGTGCCCGGCTGGCTCACACTCGAGCAGCAGGCGTGGATCGTCGACCGATTCCACGAGTGGACCGCGGGGCCCGTGCCGATCCGCGCAGCCCGGGTGCGCGGGCACGAGATGTCCGTGAAGACGGTCTGCCTCGGCTGGCACTGGCAGCCCTACACGTACACGCGCGAGGCGACCGACGTCAACGGCGCCCGGGTGCTGCCGTTCCCCGAGTGGATGGTGCGACTCGGCCGCCGCGCGCTGCGGGAGACCGGCTACGCGGATGCCCAGGTCGATGCCTACACGCCGGACACGGCGCTCGCGAACCTCTACGATGAGCACGCGCACATGGGCATGCATCAGGACAAGGACGAGCGCTCCCTCGCCCCGATCGTCTCCCTCTCCATCGGAGACAGCTGCACGTTCCGCTTCGGCAACACCGGGCACCGGAATCGGCCCTACACCGACCTGATCCTCGGCTCCGGCGATCTTTTCGTGTTCGGCGGCGCCTCCCGGCTGGCCTATCATGGCGTCACCCGGGTGCACGCGCTCACGGCACCCGACGGATGCGGGATCGACACCGGTCGGATCAACATCACCATGCGCATGACCGGACTCGACGGATAGAACCAGGACGCCCGCACGAAATGAATCAGCCGCCCGCGGACGTGCCGCAGCAGGATCCCGGAGTCGTCATCGGCGAGGACGGCCTCGCGCGACCGGTCTGGGCATCTGTCGACCCGCTGCTGCGCGATTACTACGACACCGAATGGGGGATGCCCGTCACCGACGAGCGCGGGCTCTTCGAGCGCGTCTCGCTCGAAGGCTTCCAAGCGGGTCTCTCCTGGGCCACGATCCTGCGCAAGCGCCCCGCGTTCCGGGCCGCGTTCGACGGCTTCGATCCCGACCGGATCGCGGCGTACGACGAGCGCGACGTCGAGCGCCTCCTCACTGATGCCGGGATCATCCGCAATCGTCAGAAGATCGTCGCCACGATCGGCAACGCGCGGGCGACGATCCGGCTCAGGGAGGACGAGGGTCTCTCTGCGCTGATCTGGTCGTTCAAGCCCGAGACGACGCCGCGGCCGCGCGTGTTCGAGGAGATCCCGACCACCTCGCCGGAATCCGCGGCGCTCTCGAAGGAGCTCCGCCGTCGCGGCTTCGCCTTCGTCGGCCCGACCACGATGTTCGCACTGATGGAGGCGATCGGGATCATCGACACCCATCTGCTCGGGTCGCATCGTCGCGGCAGCTCCGGGATCTGGCCCGAATGAGCGAGGTCGGCTCCGGCGCGCTGCGGATCGATGCGCGAGGCGCCTTTCAGCACGAGGCAGCGCTCGCGATGCTCGCCGCGCACGCGGTCCCCGGCGCCGAAGAGGTGACCGGGAGCACGCTCCGACGGGTCATGACGGTCGAAGGCTCGGCCGCGATCGTCACGGTGGTGCTGGATGCGGGCGGGGCGACGGTGACGGCCGACGTCGCCCTCGACGATCCCGATGCGCTCGCCTCCCGGATCCGCCACTGGCTCGACCTCGAGCGAGACGCCGCGATCGCGGACGGGGCACTCGCCGCCGATCCTGTCATCGGGTCGCTGGTCGCGAAGCGTCCCGGTCTCCGGCTCATCGGCAGTACGGACGAGTTCGCGGCCGTGGCCGGCACGGTGATCGGGCAGCAGGTCTCTCTCGCCGCGGCGCGCACCTTCGCGGGGCGCCTCGTCGCGGCGTACGGCGCCCCGGTGGGGGATCTGCGGGCGTTCCCCGACGCGGGCACCGTCGCCGGACTCGAGCTCGACGAGCTCCGGAGGAGCGTCGGCCTGACGAACGCTCGGGCGCGCACGCTGCAGGAGGTCGCCCGGCGCTGGGCCGCTGGGCCGCTGCTGCGCGGACTCCCGACTGCGGAGGCGCGCCGGCTGCTGCTCGACATCCCGGGCGTCGGCCCCTGGACGGCCGACTACGTGCAGGTGCGGGTGCTGCAGGATCCCGACACCTTCGCCCCGGGCGACCTCGTCGCCCGCCGTGCACTCGGGATGGATCAGCGGGAGGCGGCCGAGCGCGCAGAGGCCTGGGCGCCGTACCGCTCCTATGCGCTCCTGCACCTCTGGACCGACTCCGCCTACCTCTGATCTCGAAGTTCATCGGGCGAGGCATTGCTCTCGAGGCGGAACCGTGCCATTCTCTATTGCACGTCAGCGCCGATGCTCCGAGCCGTTCTGCGACCCGCCCCACCGGCGAGAAATCGCGAAGACGGGGGATCGAATGTCGCAGACGGATACCGCCCGGAGCCCGCATTCCGAGGACGCCCACGGGGCGGAGCACGATGCGGAGCAGGCCGGCTACAAGAAGAGCCTGAACCGGCGGCAAGTGCAGATGATCGCCATCGGCGGGGCGATCGGCACGGGCCTCTTCCTCGGATCCGCCTCCCGCCTGCACGCGAACGGCCCGGCGCTGGTGCTCAGCTACGCATTCGTCGGCGTGATCGCCTACTTCCTCATGCGCGCGCTCGGCGAGCTGGTGCTGTACCGCACCACCTCGGGCGCGTTCGTGTCGTGGATGCGTGAATTCTTCGGCGAGAAGGCGGCCTATTACACGGGCTGGATGTACTGGACCAACTGGGCGCTCACCGGCATCGCCGAGCTCAGCGCCGTGGGGCTCTACATTCAGTACTGGTGGCCGCAGATGCCCACCTGGGCCACCGTGCTCATCGCGCTCGCAGTCGTGCTGGTGGTGAATCTGCTCTCGGCCAAGGCCTTCGGCGAGTTCGAGTTCTGGGCATCGGTGCTCAAGGTCGGCGCGATCATCATCTTCCTCGTCGTCGGTGTCGTCGTGGTCGCGTTCAGCATGGATGTCGGCGGGCATCGCGCCGGCGTGCAGAACCTCTGGTCCAACCCCGGCGGGTTCTGGCCGACCGGCGACGGTTTCGCCTGGTACGGGCCGATCATCGTCATGTCCGGCGTCGTCTTCGCCTACGCGGCCATCGAGATGGTCGGTATCGCGGCGGGTGAGATGGAGGATCCGAAGCGCGAGGTGCCCAAAGCCGTGAAAGCGGTCATCGTCCGTATCGCGGTCTTCTACTGCGGCGCACTGCTGCTGCTCGTGTGCATCCTGCCGACGAGCGAGTTCACCCCGGGCATCAGCCCGTTCGTGACGGTGTTCGGCCGGATGGGCATGCCCTGGATGGCGAATGTGATCCAGGCCATCCTCATCGTCGCCGCGATGTCGTCGCTCAACTCCGGCCTCTACACGACCGGTCGGGTGCTGCGCAGCCTCGGGATGGCGAAGCAGGCGCCCGGCTTCACGCTCAAGATGAGCGGATCGGGCGTGCCCTGGGCCGGCATCGTGATGACCGCGGTCGTCTACGTGTTCGGATCGATCCTCAACGCCGTCAGCCCGGACGCGTTCGAGATCGCGCTGGAGGCCGCAGCCATCGCGGTGGTGTTCACGTGGGGCACCATCTTCATCTGCCAGCTCAGGCTGCGAAGGCTGAGCGATCTGGGCGTCGTGCCGGCGAGCTCGTTCCGTGCACCGGGTACGCCGTGGACCAGCTACCTCGGTCTCGCCTTCCTGGTGTTCGTGATCGTGGGCATGGCGATCTCGGGCTGGCAGGCGTCGCCGTACTTCTGGCACAAGACGGGCTTCGTCGTCGTGGTCGTCGGCATTCCGGTGCTCCTGGTCATCTTCGAGATCGGCTGGCTGATCGTGAAGCGGCGGGTGTCCGCTCACACCGAGGGTCGGATGCTCAGCAAGTGGACGGACACCGGCCTGCGCTATCCGCCGAGGCCGGCGGGCCCGCGGACCGAGGCGATCGCGGCGATCGGGACCGTGCAGTTCGAAGCGCACGAGTGGGACAACCTCGACGAGGACGACGACGAGGAGATCGCCGCGCTCGGGACCGTGCAGATCGAGATGCACGAGTGGGACAACCTCGACGAACCCGACAAGAATCCGCCGGGATCCGATGACGGGGACCAGGAAAGGAGAAGGTGACATGCGACGTCTCGCCGCCGCGGCCGGGCTCTTGGCCGTGTCCCTGCTCGCCGCCGGATGCTCGTCCACGCTGCCGCAGAGCACCGGGGACAACGACGCGACCGGATCCGCGACCCTCACGATCGGCATCGCCGACGACCTCCCGGGGGTCAGCCTCAAGACCGACGCCGGGTATGCGGGGTTCGATATCGACACCGCGAACTACGTGGCCGGCAAGCTCGGCGTGCCCACGAAGAACATCACCTGGCAGCGCATCGACCAGAGCGAGCGGGTGAGCGCCCTGACCACGGGCAAGGTCGACCTCGTGGTCTCGACCTTCTCGATCACCCCAGAGCGCGAGAAGGAGATCGCGTTCGCCGGGCCCTATTTCGTCGCGCATCAGGATCTGCTCATCCGCCGCAACGACGACACCATCACCGGCCCGGAGACGCTGGACGGCAAGAAGGTGTGCGCTGCCGCCGGCACGACGTCGATCGACTACCTGACCTCGCACTACCGGGGGAGCATCACCGTGGTGGAGGTGCCGTCCTGGTCCGAGTGCGTGCGGGATCTGGCCGCGGGCACCGTGGATGCGGTGTCGACCGACGACCTGATCCTCGCCGGGTTCGCCGCGCTCCCCGAGTACAAGGGCGTGCTGCGCGTGATCGGCAAGGGCTTCACCGATGAGAACTACGGCGTCGGGCTCAAGCTGGGCGATAACCGTCTCGATCAGGTGCGCGCCGCGCTCGAGGAGTACATCTCCTCCGGCGCGTGGAAGAAGTCGCTCGACGCGAACATCGCTCCCTCGGGCTACCGGATCCCCGCGCCGCCGACGGTGAAGTAGCCCGGGAGCGGGGCGAGGCAGGGTAGGACAGGGCAGGGCAGGATCCCGGATCGGAGGCGACATGAGCGACGAAGCCGTCGAGTGGGTGGTGCTGAGCCACACGCCCGACCCCGCGGTCGAGGGATCGATCTTCGAGGATCCCCGCTTCTCGCATCATGTGGCGTTCCTGCGTTCGATGCTCGCACGCGGCTGGCTCCTCGCGGCCGGCCCCTTCGCGGATCGGCAGGGGGAGGGGATGACCGTGCTGCGGATCCCGGGCGGCGACGCCGTGGCGCGGGCGAGGGAGCTCGCCGAGGCCGATCGCGCAGTGATCGAAGGCCTGCTCGTGGTCGAGGTGCGGCCGTGGGCGGTGCAGATGGAGGCGGAGGGGCTGGGGGCGTAGCCGCTCAGGACCCGACGCTGACGCGGATCGTGTGCCAGCCCGTCGCGCCGTCCGGAGCCGGAGGCGCCTCGGTCTCGGTCTGCGTGTTGCCGTCGGCGTCGGTCGCCCGGCAGCGGATCCGATGATCGCCGGCTTCGGCCTGCCAGGGCAGCTGCCACTGCACCCAGGTGTCGTCGGAGATCGCAGGCGCGAGCTCGGCGCGCTGCCAGGGCCCGTCGTCCACCTGCACCTCGACTCCCGAGACGCCCGTATGCGGCTGCCAGGCGACACCGGCGATCACCGACTGCCCCGCGCTCACGCCGCGGCCCTCGCGGGGCACGTCGATGCGGGACTCGAGCTTGATCGGCCCGCGGGCCGACCATCCGCGGCTGGTCCAATAGGCGCTCGCCCGGTCGAAGCGGGTGACCTCGATGTCGGTGACCCACTTCGTCGCCGAGACGTAGCCGTAGAGCCCGGGCACCACCATCCGCACCGGGAAGCCGTGCTCGAGCGGCAGCGGCGTTCCGTTCATGCCGATGGCGAGCAAGGCGTTGCGGTCGTCGGTCAGCACTTCGAGCGGTGTGCCCGCGGTGAAGCCGTCGACCGAGGTGGAGAGCACCATGTCGGCATCGGCGGCCGGTTGCGCCTTCGCGAGCAGCTCGCGGATCGGGTAGCCGAGCCAGACGGCATTGCCGATCAGCCCGCCGCCGACCTCGTTCGAGACGCAGGAGATCGTGGTCGTGGTCTCGACCATGGGGAGGGCGAGCAGCTCGCTCCAGCTCAGCTGCACCTCCTGGGCGACCATGCCGTGGATCCGCAGCCTCCATTCGGAGGGATCCACCGTCGGGACGACCAGTGCCGTGTCGATGCGGTAGAAGTCCTTGTTCTCGGTGATGAGCGGCGTGAGGCCCGGGATGTCGAGCTCGGCCCCGGCCGGGACGGCCGGCGCGGAGACGACGGGACGGGGGAGTCGGATCGCCTGGCGCGCGGTCGTCGCGACGGCGGATCCCGCGCGTGCCAGCGATCCGCCGATCGTCGCGAGGACGCCGATGACCGCGACGCCCCCGGCCCAGCCGAGGAAGCGGCGCCGTGACGCGGCAGGCTCGGCATCCGCGCCGGGATCCTCTGCCGACTCCGCGGATGCCCGCGCCGGAACCGCGTTGATGAGCAGACCGAGTGCGGACGCGGCGACGAGGCCGGCGATGACGGCCGGGATCCAGGAACTCGATCCGGCGTCCGCGCGCGTGGGGGCGATCATCGCGACGACGATGCCGAGCACGATGAGTGCGACGACGCCCGAGCGGCGCCACCGCGCCTCGCAGAGCCCGGCGAGGGCGGCCACGGCCAGCAGGACGAGGCCGATCCCGGTCAGCAACGCGGCCTTGTCGCCGGTGCCGAACCAGGCGATGGCGAGCTCCTTCGCCCAACCCGGCGCGGCGTCGATCAGCGCCCCGCCGACGACGGCGATCGGGCTGGAACTCGGTGCGAAGAGCGCAGCTGTGAGTTCGCCAACGCCGGCGCCGAGCACGACTGCGGCGACCCCGGCCGCGGCGGCCATCGCTCGGCTCTTGGACACAGGCTCAGGATAGGCGCGTCAGCAGGCGAAATGCTGAGTTCCTCACTCGAATGCAAGAATTCGCCTTCGTCCCGGGATCCGGCCTTCGAGGTGCGACGCCCGCGCGCGATCGCGGTGCGGATAGTGTGAACGGATGAGCGAGAACTCCTACCTCGAGCGCATGTTCGGCCTCGCCGAGCGCACCGCACTGGTGACGGGCGGCACCTCGGGCATCGGGCGGGCGATCGCCGTCGCACTCGCCTCGGCAGGGGCCCGAATCCTGCTGGCCGCGCGAACCGAAGCCGCGCTCGCCGCAACCGTCGCGGAGATCGGGGCGGCCGGCGGATCAGCCGTCGGGATCCGGGCGGATCTCTCGACCCGGGCCGGCGCGCACGCGCTGGCCGACGCGGTCGGCGACGCGGACATCGTCGTCAACTCGGCCGGGATCAATCTGCGGCCTCCGATGAGTCGTCTGAGCGAGGCGGAATGGGACGCGACGATGGCAGTGAATCTGGAGGCCCCGTTCGTGCTGGGGCAGCGGTTGATCCCCGGTATGGCCGAGCGAGGCTTCGGCCGCGTGATCCACATCAGCTCGCAGCAGGCGCAGCGATCGTTCGCCGACAGCGGGGCGTACGGGGTGTCGAAGGCGGCGATCGAGGGCCTGACGCGGACGCAGGCCGAGGCCTGGTCCGCGTTAGGCGTGACCGTGAACGCGCTGATCCCGGGGTTCGTGCAGACACCGCTGAACACGCGGCTGAGCGCCGATCCCGGTGTCGTGGCCGCGCTCGCGGCGCGCACGCTGGTGGGCCGCAACGGTCTCGCGGAGGACTTCGCCGGTGCGGCGGTGTTCCTCGCCTCGCCCGCCGCCGCGTACGTGACGGGGCAGACGCTCGCGGTCGACGGCGGATTCTCCGTGCACTGATCCGATCGGCGATGCGCCACACGGAGCCGACCTCCTGCTAGAACTGAGAGCAGCGGAACGATCCGTTTCGCTCGAGCTCGTCGACGAGCTCCCGCTCAACACGGAGGAGCACCCATGTCGTTCCAGGCATACCTGAACACCATCGAGACGAAGACCGGCCTCACGCCGCGACAGCTCATCGAACTGGCCGCAGCGCGCGGATTCGGCCCGGACACCAAGGCTGCCCCGATCCTCGCCTGGCTCGCGGAGGACTACGGCCTCGGCCGCGGACACGGCATGGCGCTCGTCCACGTGATCACCAAGGGCCCGCAGATCAGCACCAAGCACGTCGGGACGGAGGGCACCCATTCCGACGCCAGCGACACGCTCTGGCTCGACGGGCAGGCCACCGACCCCAACCGGAAGTGAGCACCGGGGTCGGAGAACGCGCCCGCCGGGCGCGGCGGATTCAGTCGGCGGCTGGTTCGCGCGGCGGGTTGTGCATGAACTCGAGGCGGATACCGTCGTCGTCTTCCACGAAGGCGGCGTAGTACCGCTCGGAGAAGCGGGCGAAGACCTTCGGCTCCCGCACCGACGTCCATCCGGCATCGAGCGCGATCCGGTACAGGTGCTCCACCTCGGTGCGCGAGCCCATCGCGAACGCGAGATGCTGCCAGCCGACCCGCCCGTAGCGGTGCGGCTCATTGTCTGGCTCCGTTGCGCGGTAGAGGATCAGCTCGGTCTCGTCCTCTCGCGACCAGGCGATCCCGCCCTCCATCTCGACACCCGTGGTCGTGCAGCCCAGCGCGGTGAGCACCGGATTCCACTGTGCGACGGCGCGGTCGAGGTTCGCGACGGTGAGGCCGAGGTGATCGAACAGGGGCATGCGTTCATTCTGCCCGACTCGGGCGACCTGCTGTCCGGCTGCGCCGGGGGCGCGGGCATCGCCGCCGCAGAGCGGACCTGCTCGCCGAGTCGATGATTCGGGCGTGGGAGAATGCGGTATGACCGCAGCTGACTTCGACCCGGTGGCGCACAACCGCACGGCTTGGGACCGTATGGTCGAGAGCGACGACGAATGGACCGTGCCGGTCGGTTCCGACGTCATCGCACGGGCACGCGAGGGCGAGTGGTCGGTGGCCCTCATCGGCTACGAGCCGACGCCGCGCGAGTGGTTCCCCTCGGACCTGACCGGACTTCGGATCCTCTGCCTCGCCTCGGGCGGAGGCCAGCAGGGGCCGGTCCTCTCGGCTGCCGGAGCCGATGTGACGGTCCTCGACAATTCACCCAGACAGCTGGCTCGCGACGAGGAGGTGGCCGCACGGGAGAGTTTGACGCTCGTCACCGCCCTCGGCGACATGCGTGATCTCAGCGCGTTCGAGGATGCCGCTTTCGACCTGGTCTTCAACCCGGTGTCGAACCTGTTCGCCCCGGATATCGCTTCGGTCTGGAGAGAATCGTTCCGTGTGCTGCGGCCGGGCGGGATCCTGCTCGCCGGGTTCATGAACCCGGACGTCTTCATCTTCGACGAGGAGGCGCTCGATCAGGGGCAGCTCCTGGTCCGCCACCCGCTTCCCTTCAGCTCGCAGGATCTGCCGGAAGCCGACCGGATGCGCGTCTACGGCGACGGGCCGATCGTGTACAGCCACTCGTTGACCGAGCAGATCGGCGGGCAGTTGGCCGCAGGATTCTCGCTCACGCACCTCAGCGAGGCTCCCTACCACGGGGATGCCACGGCGCCGTATCTTCCCGGCTACATCGCGACCCGCGCGGTCCGCCCGTTCCGACGCGACTGATCGCGACCCGGCGGATCCTCTCGCGACCGGGGATTCAGGGCCCGACGGGATAGTGGCTGCGGACCGCGATCCGGTTCCAGACGCCCATGACGATGGCGAGCCAGCTGATCGCGGAGACCTGCTCCGGGCTCAGCGATCCGTCGTCCCAGTCGGTTCCGGCGGGCACCTCCATCCGCGTGACCTGCTCCGCGAGGCCGAGCGCCGCGCGCTCCTGAGCGGAGAAGTACTGCGACTCCCACCAGGCCGCCACCACGGCCAGTCGATCCGTGGTCTCGCCCTTCTCGAG